>JAZSRW010000053.1:0-3083 GCA_045538675.1 Candidatus Onthoplasma sp.
AACATTGTCTACTATCCAGTTATTTGCATTAAGTTTTGCTTGTTTTAAATCTTCTTCAGTTTTAACAGTCCAAGCAAGCACAGGTATATCCATTTTGTTTACGTATTTGTTAGGTAGATTTTGAAGATTATATGATACAAAATCTATGTGAGAAAAGTTTTTAAAAAATAATTTTTTGATAGGAATCTTTTTATAAAACCTTAAATGGTCGCCTACAAAAAAACTAGATAATTGACCTCTTAAAACATTTGGCATTGCTTTATAACATCTTCGCAACACAAACGGATTAAATGATTGAATAAATACCACGCCCTTATAATCGTCTATTAACTGCTTTAATTTAGGCACCAGTTTTTTCATATTGTTATTAGTTTTAATTTCAATCAAAATAGGTACTTTGCCTTTAACGAGGTAAAACACATCTTTAAGTAATGGAATTTTATAATTTGTATCATTTAACTTATATTGACTAATCTCATCATAGGTTAAAAATTTAATATATTCATTAGCACCCGTCATACGACGCAAATTGTCATCATGAAACACTACAACTTGCTCGTCTTTAGTTAAATGGACATCTAATTCAATAGCCAAATTTAAATCTATTGCTGATTGAAATGCAGGCAAACTATTTTCAGGAAAATCACTATGTACCCCTCTATGAGCAAATGGTTTGCGTAATAAATACTTGTATTTATCATTATCATAATCTCGTTGAATTACTGGAATATTTTTTTTGTTCATACTATATTCTATTACCTCAAATTTAAAATATATTACTTTTTCAAAACAAGACAAAAATTTTAGACAAAAAATTGTCTAAAATCTTGCATTAATTAAACTTTATCAATAACTCTTGCAATAAACTTATAGCCATATTTTTTACATACCGTTTCAAAACAACGATATAATTTAGAATATGTTGCAGTCCCAACAAATGCTTCCCAATCTACATCTTTGCCACCTAATTCTAGTTCAAGCACATCATCTTTTCTAACCACATTAACATATGTGATTTTGTTGCATATATCAAATTCCGGCGAAGTGTTTGCTAGTTCGTCCTTAATTCGGTCCGCACCAAAATCCATTTTGTCTGCCAAAATCATACATGCAGATACGCTATCATAAAAGTTGTCGCTACGACGTCCAGTATGGCTAGCAATTGCACCACAAATTGTATGTATATCCTTTGCTGGCACATTATGCTTTTTTAGATATGTACGAGCCATTTCTGCACCAGTTTGTGCATGCAACGAACCACCATTTAAATGACCTAGGTTATGCAACGCACATGCCATAAGTAACAAATCTTGCTCCTTATCAGTAAGTTCAAAACATTTTGCCAATTGTTTAGCATATTTAATTACACTTATAGTATGTACTATGCCATAATGTTTAGGCTTGTTTTGATTAAAAATATCGATTTGGGTAAGTAGTGCCATCACTTCCCTATCTTGTAAAATATCTAAATAATTCATATCTCCTCCTAAATACTTTAAATCCTTTTCTATAATGTAAAGTCATCCCCTTGAGCATATATTTGTTCGTCATCATCTAATCGTCTGCCTGTAGATGTATAATACCCATCTTCATATTCAAGAACTGGTGTGCCTTGAATGTCAAACCCTACTTGTTTTGGTTTAAATTCAATCTCTTCCGCCATATCAATATTGCAATCAAATTCAAACCCTGTAATATTACCATTTAAATCAATATTATATGTTTTAATTTTCTTAGCGATTTCAACCACCTCTTCAATAGGCTTATTTTGAATATCAATATAGTTGTCTACCATATTGTTTAAGGTTTGATTTAGGGCAGCATTTTTAAGTCTTGTAGGTTCAATTGTAAGTTCTGATACTTTCTTTTCGCCAACACCACGTTCAGGCTTTCCAGTACATATCAAACTGCTATAGTTATGTCCTTTAAGTTTTGATATATTAGTTTCATTAACTATGCTTTTAATTTCATTTACGCTAATGTTGCCATATTGATTGTAATAATCATATATTTTTTGTAAAAATCTACATCTAAAGTCTAAAAATAGCACCAAATCTTCACTAGATAAATTATCCAGCCATTGACTAGCAGGTTGCCTATGGCCAAATCTTTTAATATCGCTATTAAATTGACCAAGTGATGATATGCCCATCTTGGATAAAAATGTATCCCTAGTATATCCCAACACTTGACGCATTTGACTATTATCAAACCACGACAATAATAATGCACTATATTCGTCGTTCTTAACTTTAACCAGTGCACGTATAATATCCCAGCATTGTCTATCTGTTAGCCTCAAGAGTTCACCTCCAAATGTAGTTATCCCCCATAGAAGTCACTTAATTACTATATATAATACCCCAAATGTCGATATTTGTCAAGACAAAATCTAAAATACCTATAATTTCCCCTAAATTAAGCATAAAAAAAGAGCAATACATACACTGTATCACTCTTATATAACACATCATTTAACTTTTATTTCTCATTTCAATTAAACGCAAACATAGTTCCTTAATGTTTTAATAAGAACCCGTAGTTTAGAGTCTTCATACTTTCATAAAAAAATAAACGCCTTTCGACGTTTATTTTTATCATCTATTTCTTGTACCAATAGTAATCACAATATGTGCTCACAAATTCAGTAGAATAGTCAATTCCCGCAACTATTTCAAAGGCAGTTCCTCCAGTATAGTATTTATCAGATGTATAATACCATGTTCCACCTTCTTCAAAGGTTAAATTAGAGAATGTACTATAACCAAAAAATGCATGATATCCTATCTTTATAACACTGGCTGGAATTACCATACTAGTTAAGCTTGGATTATATATAAATGCATAGGATCCTATACTGATCAATCCTTTTGAAAGAGTTACACTATTCAAGTTATAGCAAGAAGAAAATGCAAAGATCCCTATACTTGTCAGTTGAGTACATCCACTTAAATCTATACTGGTTAATCCATCACAATCCTGGAATACATAATCCCCTATACTTGTCAGTTGAGTACACCCACTGAAATCTATACTGGTTAATCCATCGCAATCATCGAATGCATAATCACCTATACTTGTTA
>JAZSRW010000083.1:0-5865 GCA_045538675.1 Candidatus Onthoplasma sp.
ATTACCCTATAGATTAATAAGGGGTTTTAAGGATATTGAGTTTTGATATAAGTTGTTTTACAAAAGGGGATAGATATGGGAAGTTTGTTAAAAGTTATTAGTAATGGAACCTTATTAGCCTGGGGTGATGAATTGATTGAAAATATTCTTGATACAATCTGGAGTGTTGTTGGTGCAACGTTGTGGCTACTTTGCGATCTTTTTTTCGTAATACTGGATTTGTTTGAAATATTCTTTAAGATATTTGCCGGCGGTGGAGAGTTAGTTCAAAATGCATATGGCGAAGAGGTTAAAGGGGATTTGGTGTTGTATTTAATCAATAGTTCACTAGTTCAACAAATATTCTTTTCAATATTAACTTTAAGTTTCTTCCTGCTAATAATATTTACAATTTTTGCACTTGTTAAAAATATTTATGCTGAAAAACAAGAACCAATATCTAAGATTATAAATGCATCAGTTAAAGCAATGTTATTGTATTTGTTGGTACCGGTGGCAACAATAGTGTGTTTGTTGGTGGGCGAAGTTGTATTAACTGCTGTTGATGGGGCTACTAGCGAAACTTCCGGAAGTGTGACGGCTAGCACAATGCTGTTTACGGCGTCGGCATACAATGCTAACCGGTTAAGAGATGAAGATATAAATGATAGTCGAGATTCGTTAGCAAATTTGATAGATTCTGAGGCATTAGATAAAATGGGTATAAGGGGCGAGATTGCTGCATTAGGTGTAACTGATGAAACAAGTGCTCGTTCGGCATCGCCTGAAACAATTGAAAAAATTGCACAATTGATTGACTCAACTATGTATGTACATGGTTGGGCGAATTGGGCTCGCATTGCTCAATTTTATAATCCAAGTCAAATAAGTTTTCTAACAGTATGGATAGGTGGTGCATTCTTAATTTGGTCTATTGGTAAAATTACGTGGGGATTGGCTTCACGTATGTTCAAGATGACATTGTATTTTGCTATCAGTCCTGCAGTTATGGCTACTTTCCCACTCGATAATGGTAATGCCTTAACTCAATGGCGTGGCGAAATGGTTAAGTTGGGTACTATGACTATAGTAACCATAGGTGTAATGAATGTGTTTTATTCAATATTGCCAATAATTGATGAATTGCATTTGTTTGGTAATAATATAGTAAGCAATGGAACAATTAATAATATTTCAAGAATTATGTTGGCTATTATTGGATTTAGTAGTGCTCAAAGTTTGATATCGTCAATTAGTGGTTGGTTTAAAACTGGTGATGCATTAAAGGCTGGTATCGAGGCTAAAGGTCAATACAAAAATGCAACCAAAAAACTTGCAGCAGGTGCAACTAAGGCTATTGGTATGTTTGGCGGTATTAGAGGTGGTTGGAAGGCTGCTACCGATCAGGGTGCAACCAAATTTAAGGATAAGTTAATGGGCTCAATGCAAGGATTGTATAAAACATCAGGATTATCTAAGGCTCAAGAAGAGGTTCAAAAAGCTTTCCAAGGTGGCAAAAAATCAGCCGAAGAAAGATATAAGGACTATAAAACTAAAGGAAGATTTAGTGGAAATGTAAATAAAGATGCAGAAGCTGAATGGAATGCAAGAGAAACCATAAAGAAAGAGAAAGAGTCGTATGAAACTCAAAAGGCTGGATTAGATGCTTCTAAAAAAGTAGAGTATGATTATATCAAACAACTTAGAACAGATAACAAACTAACCAATGAACAATATGTTGAAATGCACAAAGAAATTACCGAGCGTTATAATAAAGCAGATAAACAACTTAAAGCAAGTATGGAGTTTGTTAAAGCACTTACAGAAAGTGATGCTAAAGTGGTTGAGACCTTGGAAAAAGTTGTTGAAAAACGAGCCAAATCATTTAATCCTGTTGATAGTTTGAAAAAAGCTGGAGATTCAAGTACATTGCTTATGGAACAAGTTATTGCCCAAACTGGTGCAAGCAAAGCAAATATTGAAGCTAATTGGCAAGATATATTAAAAGGAAGGTTTACTGGGGTTGATAAAGGTTTTCAAAAAGCAGTGAGAGATGCTTACAAATCAATGTCCAGCGAATTTTTAAGTGTAAATCGTGAATTGAAACAAGCTCAAGAAGAAATTGAATATGCATTTAAAGCTGGAGATACAACATATCTAAAAGGTGTATTTGGTAAAGATTTTGATGGACAAATTAAAAATGTTACGGCAGCCATTGCAAGAGCTCAAAATGAAGCTGAAGAGTTTGCTAAAGCTCAAGAAGATCTGAAAGCTAGACAAAAAGATTTATTGGACAAGCAAAAAAATGCATACGATACAGTTGGTTCTTTAGATTCAAAAGCAATTACTGATATTGGTAAAAAACTTGGTAAAAAGTAATTATTAAAAAGGGGTAAAGATGATTAGATATATACCTGGTAAAACCAGGATTAAGGTAGAATTTGCTAAAAATATAACATTAAGTGATATACTTATGTTTATGTTTTGCGTGGCTGGTCTTGGCTTGATTATATTAAGCCAAGGCTTTGGCCAATATAAATTATGGTTTGCATTGTCTTGGGGAATAATATCTATTTCGTTATTTATTCCTGTAGATGAAGGTTTGAGATTATATAGTTCGATTGGTTTGATATTAAGATTTACTGCTTTTAGAAAGAAGTATATTAATATGAAAGATAAGGTTAAAGGTTATCGTGATATGGCTGAAATTACGCCATTTATCAGTATTGAAACTGGACTATACCTTAACTTTGGCGAATATTATGGTATGGCTGTTGAAATTAAGCCTATTGCACTTGAACTAATGCAAGAGGACGCTCAGGACTCGCTGATACATACATTTGCAAGAGGATTAAGGCGTTTGACTGGTGACCAGTCGGCTATGATAATTAAAACTAGACGACCAGTTAGATTTGATGAGTTTTTAAAGAACGACGACGAAAAATATGCATTATTAAATAGATTGTATGAACAAGGTTATTATACTGAAAAAGAACTTGATGCACGTAACGTGATATTTAGAGAACGTGTTACATTCCTACAAAATGCAATGAATGCCGAACCTATTTTGCAAAACTTCTTTTATATGGTTATTATGGGTGCTGACAAGGCTAACCTTAAGGAAACTGTTGAAGGGTTTGTTGGCGATATCGGTGCGGGACAAAATAGTTTAAGTTCACATGTTTTGCAAGGTAGAGAATTGATAGTTTTCCTTAAATCAAATTATAAGGAAATATTTATTGAACGTGAAGCAGATAACTTGCCTCCAAGTCAATATCGTAGTTGGATTTTGCCTAAAAAGATTGAATTTAAAACTGCACGTATGAAAATGGACGGAAAGCACTACAGGCAATTTTGTATATCCAACTATCCGTCTGTAGTTGGCAATGCGTGGGCTGCCACAATGTTTGGAATGGACGATGCGAGAATTGTGTTAAAAATGCTTCCAATTGATAAAGAAAAAGGCGAAAAAGCACTAGACCGTGTTATTATGGAAAAGGAAAGTAAACTTGACCGTACTTACACCGAAAGTAAACGTATTGAACAACAAAATGACCTTGATAGTTTAAGAATATTGCTTACTGAATTGAAATCTAACAACGAAATGTTGTATGATGTATCGATTCACTTTACGGTATTAGAAGAACGTAGAAAAGAACTTAAAGCGGTGCTTCGCCAAGAAGGTTATCGTATTAACGAAATGTTTGGTAGACAAGTTGACGCTTTTGTAAGTTCTAATATAAGCAGACTTCAAAATATTAAATCTTGTACAAGAAATATGCCTACAACTACAATTGCTGCGGCATTCCCTTTTGTTGCGGCATATATGCAAGACCCTAAGGGTTTCTTTATAGGATTTACAACATCAGGTTATCCTGTGTTTGCGGACTTCTTTATGCGTGATTCTAGGGCGGGACGTATTAACTCGAATATGATGATTATTGGTAAGTCAGGTTCGGGTAAGTCTTATGCTACAAAAACAATTTTGTCTAACCTTGCCGCCGACAGAACTAAAATGTTTATTCTGGACCCAGAACAAGAATATGAAACATTAACACATAATCTTGGTGGAAAAGTTATTGACGTTGGTTCGAATAAAAGTGGTATTTTAAATCCGTTCCATATTATGGCAAGTTTGGAAGATATTGATAATATGCAACAGGATATGGAAGACGCAGCGATTCCTCAGTATGATGAAGATGGAAATGAGATTGAGCAAGAAGAAATAAGTGGATTTACAAACAAAACATTCTATACTCACTTACAATTCTTGGAACAATTCTTTAAAATTATTTTGCAAGGTATTAGTTCGGACGCGTTTGAAGTATTAAATACTTTGATTGCCGAACTTTATCGTTCTAAAGGTATTAGTGAAAAATCAGATTTGACCAAACTTACTGCAGAAGATTATCCTATATTTGATGATTTGTATCAATTAATTCAAAACAAGTTTGAAACTGAAACAGACCAATATATGAAGACAAACTATTTGGTATTAAAAACATATATTCAAAAGTTTGCTACTGGTGGACGTAACTCTGACCTTTGGAATGGCCCTACAAGTATTATGACCGACGAAGTTTTGATTACATTTAACTTCCAAACACTATTTGCAAGTAAAAACAACCAACTTGCAAACGCACAAATGTTGTTGGTGTTTAAATACTTGAACAACGAAATTATTAATAACAAAAAGTTTAACGAGCAATACAAGAAGCAATACGGACTTGATATTAAACGTCAAGTAGTAGTAGCCGTCGACGAAGCCCATATGTTTATTGACCCAGATTTCCCTGTGGCACTTAACTTTATGGCGGAAATGGCTAAACGTATTCGTAAATATCAAGGTATGCAAATTGTTATTACTCAAAATATTAAGGACTTCTTAGGTACTCAAGAAATTCAACGTAGATCAGCGGCTATTATTAACGCCAGCCAATATAGTTTGATTTTCCAAATGGCACCTAACGATATGAGTGACTTGTTGCAACTATATAGTTCGGCAGGTGGTATTAACAAAAATGAGCAAGACCGTATTGTTACGGCTCCTCGTGGACGATGTTTTTTGATATCGGGACCTATCAATCGTCAGTTTGTTGATTTAATAGCGTTGCCTCATTGTCAACACGTAATGGGCGAAGCATAATAAAAAAACTCTACTTTAATAGTAGGGTTTTTTATTGCAAATTATTATAATAGATGAATAAATTTTATTTTAATATACATCTTAAATATAGAGGTGTATTTATGGAAGAAAAATTTGAAGGTAAGGGTATTGTGCGACGTGTTGATGAGTTGGGACGTGTTGTGTTGCCGCGTGAGATGCGAAAAATGCTTAATATCAAAGAAGGTACACGATTACAAATAGGTATAGTCGAAGGTGATAAATTTTTGCTTAGTAAATATATGCCTATGAATAATATGCGTGATTATGCACCAACTGCTATAAATGCAATGCAATGTGTTATTGAACACGATATTTTGATTTGTGATTTAGAACAGGTTGTGTGTGCTAACAAAAAGAAATATTTGGACAAAAATCTGCACGGTGAAACACAAGACATATTATACAAACGTGATATTGTTGTTCGCAAGTGTCAAGATGATAGCAAGATGTTGCAAGTGGTTAAGGAATTTACTATTAATCCAATTTGTCAATTGTTTGTGCCAATAACCAAAGATAATGATGTGGTTGGCGGAATAATTATTATTGCTATGGAAGACAAGTGTTTTGATGAAGGTACTGTTAAGGTGGCTAAATCATATTCTAAATTTTTGGCAGAAATATTACCATAATAAAAAATAAATTAATTATAAAAATAATTAGAATAATTAATTTATTACAAATAATTAAAAAATATCTACAAATAAGTATTTAATTAAATA
>JAZSRW010000048.1:0-4991 GCA_045538675.1 Candidatus Onthoplasma sp.
TTAATGGTATACAAATTAAAATTAATATGCTATAATAAATTTATGAGTAAAGATTTTAAACGTTGTCCAAGGTGTAATTTTAGAACACCTAGTAATATGGTTAGATGTGGTAATTGCTCGCTAAATTTTGATAAATTTAAATCAGCCACTAATGCTGAAGCAAAAAGTGCATTGCGTATGGGCGAAAAGGAACGAATATTATACACTAAGCAAAAACCTGCAGACGTAAGTAAAACTAAAACTTTTTTTCAAGCCTTATTTGGCGGTTGGTTTGGATTACACTTGTTTTGCACAGGTCAAAAAAATCGTGGATTTTTCCAACTGGTAGGATTTTTGTTTGCAATCGTATATATTATATGTGCTGGGAAATATAACATACGTACTGGATATTTAGGATATATAGTATTAATTTGCGGTATTATATGGCTGGCATCTTTTATATTTTGGTGGGCCGATACTATTGGAATACTCTTTAATAGATTTAAGTATCCGGTATCACTGCCATATTCAATTAAGGTAGAAAAGTTGGAAGACGTTAAATTAGATACAAAAGGAGAATAAATGGCTACAGTAGTTGTGGGCTTAAGCGGAGGCGTTGACTCGGCTGTTACTGCCCTACTTTTAAAACAACAAGGATATGATGTTATTGGTATGTTTATGGTGAATTGGGAAGAAACTGATTCACATGGTGTTTGCACATCTGAAACCGACTTTGAAGATGTTAAACGTGTTGCTGATGCAATAGGTATACCTTACTATACTGTTAACTATGCCAAAGAATATTGGGATAGAGTTTTTGACTATTTTCTAAAATCATACAAGGAAGGTCGTACACCTAACCCTGACGTGCTTTGCAATCGAGAAATCAAGTTTGGTCCTTTCCTTAAACAAGCCATGCTATTGGGTGCAGATTTTATTGCTACTGGCCATTATGCTAAAAAGGTCGTGCGTGACGGAGTTAGTTATTTATATAAAGCCAACGACCTTAACAAAGACCAAACATATTTTTTAAACCAACTATCACAAGAACAATTATCTAAAGTCATATTCCCTCTTGCAGAGATTGAAAAACCAGAAGTTAGACGTATTGCAGAAGTTAATAATTTAGTAAATGCAAAGAAAAAAGATTCAACTGGAATATGCTTTATCGGTGAACGTAATTTTAGAAAATTCCTAAAAGAATATATTCCTATGCAAAAGGGAAAAATAATGGACCTAGAGGGTAATGTCTTGGGCGAACATGACGGTGTTATGTACTACACTATAGGTCAACGTCGTGGACTTAATTTGGGCGGAAAAGATGGATATGATAACGATAGATGGTTTGTTGTAAACAAAGATGTTAAAAATAACATATTATATGTTAATTGTGGCGAATGTGATGAAATGTATTCAAGTTCGCTTATTGCCAGTTCATTTAACTGGATTAGTGGTAAACCTAATGCACAAGAATTTGATTGCTATGTAAAATGTCGTTATCGCCAACCAGACCAAAAGGCTCATATCAAAATTTTAGATAATGGTGATGTGGAAATTGTTTTTGACGAAAAACAACGTGCAGTTACTTTAGGTCAATTTGCCGTGCTATATGCCGAAGATGGTATGTGCTATGGCGGTGGCGAAATTATTAGCACTAAATAATTTACAAATGATTATATATTGAATAACGCGGAAAAGGGGTTAAAGTGTTATGTCAGATAAAGATTTAAAAAGAAATGTAAAAATATACCCTTGGTATAGGGCTTTTGCATTTGACTTTCTATTTTTATGGACGATATCCATACTTTACTTAACTGAAGTTAAAGGTTTAAGTTACTCTCAAGTAATATTGCTTGATAGCGTTTTTATGCTATCTGCATTTTTACTACAAATCCCTGTAGCAAAGGTAATTAAAAAGGTTGGTAGGGCCAATGCAACTCGTATTGCTAGTTTGTTTAGTTTAGGATTTGTTGCAATATATTTGTTTGGTCAAGGATTTTGGTTGTTTATGATAGCCAATTTGCTGTATGGCTTAAGTATGGCAACACGTAATATTACAGATGTAGAAATATTATCATTATCACTTAAAAAACTACATAAAAAGAACGACTATTCAAAGTATGAAGGCAAAGGTATGTTTTGGTATTATATTTTTGAAGGAATAACTTCAATAGTCGCAGGATACTTATATGAATTTGTAAGTCCTTATGCCCCAGTAGTAGGAACTGCACTGTGTGCTGTTATATTGATGATATTATCATTTATAATTAAAGACCCATTAGATGATGAAGAAGATATAATTGAGCAAGAAAGAATTGAGGAAAAACAACGTGAACGTGAACCTAGTTATAAAACATTACTTAAACGTCCATTTGTAATTTGGCTGGCAGTGTTTACCTTTTGCTTTTTTGGTATAGGCGGAGTTCATCAAACAATGTCAAAGGTATATTTACAAAATATAGATGTTCCAGCATATTTATTTGGCTATATATTTTGCGTATATAAAATTATTGCAGGAATTGCATCTAAATTTCAATTTAAATACGAACTTAAACGTGGCGTCAAAAGTATAATTATATTTAGTTTTATGATGTTATTTGGCTTTACTGCTACCGCTATTATATACTCAATTAATGCAACTGCTATAATATCAATTATATTAGTTTTAATCTTATTTGCTAGCCAACATATATCTCGTGCTACAACTCGTATCACTATCAAAAATTATGTTAACACCTGTGTATCAAAGTATTCGTTAACCAGAACTTTAACTATATGTTCAATGGCAGAATGTTTAGGATATTCTCTAACCACATTATTTGTTTCCTTAATTATGGAAATCAGTGGCAATAGTTATGTAATAACCAACCTTTCACTTGTAGGGTTATTTACTATCCCAATCGTTGTTAGTGTAATATTCTTTATACGTGCATTAATTAAAAGTTATATATCTCGTTGCACTACCATTAGAAAAGATATTGAATAATTAAAAAATAGTTAAGTAAATCTTAACTATTTTTTATTGCAATCATTCTTTTGTTTTACGTTTGAGGTTAAATGATTTTAATATATCCTCAAGGTCTTCAGTCGGATTTAACGCTTCATTTATATTAAACCCAGAAGTTGATGGAGTGGACGCATATTCGCTATTAATAGCGTCAAATGCACTATAAACGCCCTGTTTGCGAGGCAAAGTCCTAGTTTCCTTTTTATCATCAATATAGGTGATAATATTATTTAATAATTTACGTATAGGGTCTTCACTAGTTGATGCCCTATTTTCTGCCATATCTTTAGGTATTCCGTTACCTTCGGCAATAGTCTTAAACTTGTCTGCCATATCCTTTAATTTTGACTCTTTTTTAAGTCCTGGATATTTGGTATACAATTCATTTAAAACCCTTTCCATACGTGCATATAATAGCCTAGAGCGTTGAATCCCCAGTTCGTATAATTTACGCATACTATTGTCCCATTGATTACTACGCTCAACAGCAAAAAGTATAGCCGAGGAAATGCTTTGTTCCTTTGCCTCATGTAACTTGATTTCATTATTTAAACGCTTGATACTTTCTCTATGCTCGTCCAATAATGCTCTTAATCGAGCATTCTCCGCCTTTAAATTTTCAATAGTATCCATTACCCTCTCCTACTATTTATAACATTATTTACAACAATAAATCCAAATACTAGTGCTACAAAACTTAATAGCATTACCCACATATTATACAACCCTATTTGGTGTAAAAATGATAATACAAACAAGCCCAAAAATAGTATTGATAATTTCTTTTGAACATTAATTTTAAAGTATAAACCTGTTACAAAACTTGCCAAACTTGCTCCTAACCACAAATAACATAAAAGTTCCAAATATCCCCAAGGAGTAAAGTATGTTAATGTTGTAATAACGCCAAATGTAAATATAATTATCCCTAAAAACAAACTGGAATCAATTTTAAATCTAAATCCCCTTACAATCAAACAAATCCCATATACCATCATTGTGATTGCAAAGCATATACCTAAAAACGAAAAGTATTTGTTAGGAAATATCAAATCTAATATCAAGCAAGCAATTGCAACTGCAACTGTCGTAATATAGAATATACTAGTTCTTTTGTTCATACTATTTTTCCTTTTGTTTTACAATATAATTATAGACCAAAATACTTAAACCTATAACAACAAGTATCATACTTAACCATTGAGATACACGTAATGGTCCTAAATATAACGAATCTGTTCTCAATCCCTCAATCCACATACGTCCCAAGCCATAATATGCCAAATAAAATCCTGTTGTAGTACCTAATTGATTAGTTTTGTTAAATACTAGCATTAACAATCCAAAACCTATCAAATTCCATAAACTTTCGTAAAAGAAAGTTGCCAAATGCCACTCAAATCCTGTATAAGTATCAATTTTTACCGCAAACGGAAACCATTGCCATTTAGGATTAGTAACCAATGTACCATACGCTTCTTGATTAAAGAAATTACCCCATCTGCCAATTGCTTGAGCCAAAATAAGTGCAGGAACAATAATATCAAATAAGCGTATTATCAACTTTAAATCACGCTTAAAGGCACAATATCCAAGAATACCTACAATTCCGCCAATAATCCCGCCATAAATAGCCAATCCACCATTTCTGATTTGCCAAAAAGTAGTAAATGTGTAGTTAGTATCACTAAATATGCAATAATATAGTCTTGCTCCTAAAATAGACAATGGAATAACTATAATTGCTAATATTATAATATCGTCCGGATTAATACCTCGCTTTTTAGCCAAATATTGCACTAAAAAGATAGCGATTAACATAGCCATAGCAATAATTATACCATAAAATTTAATCTCAAATCCAAATAATGTAATTCCATTAGTAATCAACCAATTCATATTTATGAGTATAACATTATTTGCAAATTTATGTCAAGTAAAATATGTTCCATTAATTTTGATTTACATCTTATTTATAAAATTTTAACTATATAAAATAAAAAAA
>JAZSRW010000057.1:0-4960 GCA_045538675.1 Candidatus Onthoplasma sp.
CTATTGCAAATTATATTCAACAGTTTTTAATGGCAGGAGTAACGCAAAAAACTTCTAAACGACTAAGAACTGATATTAACAAAAAAATAAACAACTTGCCTTTAAAATATTTTGATACTACCACTCGTGGAGATATTTTAAGCAGAGTCACGAACGATGTTGACACAATTTCTCAAACTTTTGGCTCCACTATTGCTAATCTTGTTAATGCTATAACTCTATTCTTTGGTGTTCTTATTATGATGTTTACTGTTAACTGGATTTTGGCTCTTATAACTATTGGAACTTCAATTTTAGGATTTGTGTTAATGTCTTTAATTTTAAAGAAATCTCAAAAATATTTCCAATTAAGACAACAAAATCTTGGCGAAATGAATGGCCATATCGAAGAAATATATACTAACCACAATGTTGTGAAATCTTATAATGCAGAAAATAAATCAAAAGAAAAATTTAAGGTAATAAATAAGAAATTATTTACAAACAACTGGAAATCTCAAGCGTTATCAGGACTTATGCCACCAATAATGAACTTCGCAGGAAACTTGTCTTACGCCACCATATTTATTGTTGGTGTTGCTCTTATTCTTAATGGAAGCACAGCAATTACATTTGGAACAATTATCTCATTTACAATTTATGCAAGATTATTCTCTCAACCACTCTCAACAATTGCTCAATCCATGAACTCACTTCAACAAACAGCAGCAGCTTCTAAAAGAGTTTTTGATTTGCTTGATGAAGAAGAACTTATTGATGAAAGCAAAAAGAAAGCAAAAATTGAAGAAAATGCTGTTATTGGCAATATTGAATTTAGAAATGTGAGATTTGGATATGTTAAAGATAAAACGATTATCAATAATTTCACAGCAAATTTAAAAGCTGGTCAAAAAGTAGCAATTGTAGGTCCTACAGGTGCTGGTAAAACAACAATAGTAAATCTTCTTATGAGATTTTATGAATTACGCCAACCAAGATTAATTGTTAATGGAACAATAACAGATTATAAAGTGTTTGATAACGGAAAATCTATAAAATTACTCGTAGATGAAAATGATAATTTAGTTGTAAATGATAATAAAACAGAATTTATTATAACTGATGAAAAATTACCTAAAAACCAAACATTAAAGTTTAATCAAGATTTCATTTTAAACATTTATGATAAAAATATTGATTATAATGTTAAGGTTGTTACAGGCAATGATATAGACAATACACAAACCTGCACTATTGGTGTTGCTTACTATGGAGATATATTCATTGATGGAATCCCTACTAAGTCAATAACTAGAAATAATATTCACGAATTGTTTGATATGATATTACAAGACACTTGGTTATTTGATGGAACAATTAGAGAAAATTTAGTTTACAACAAAGAAAACGTTAGTGATGAAAAATTAGAAGAAGTATGTTCTGCCGTAGGACTTAGTCATTTTATTCACTCATTAAAAAATGGCTATGACACAAAGATTGATAGCAGTTTAGGTTTGTCTGAAGGACAAAAACAACAACTAACCATTGCAAGAGCAATGATTAAAGATAGTCCACTTTTAATTCTAGATGAAGCAACTTCAAGTGTTGACACAAGAACAGAACTTGTAATTCAAGAAGCAATGGATAAACTAACAAAAGGTAGAACATCTTTCGTTATTGCTCACAGATTATCTACCATTAAAAATGCAGATATTATATTAGTGCTTAAAGATGGGGATATTATTGAACAAGGAAACCACGAGGAACTACTTGCTAAGAATGGTTTCTATGCTGAATTATACAATAGTCAATTTGCTCAAGTTGCTTAGCAAAAGTATAAATTCTAGAAAAACAAAATCCGTAGATGATGATAAACTAATTAATATTAAAGTTGAAAATAAATATCAAATTATTTCAAATTTTAGTTACGATGAAAATGATATATTAAATAAATACTTAAGTGACTATATTGGTGATAAATCTAAAAACACATGTATTACACAAGATTGTCAACTTAACATTTATTAAAAAGATAATATTAATAAAAATGAAATTCAATCAACAATAAAGAATCTTTTTGACAAATAGTCCTTGAAATCGAAATAAGAATTAAAAAGATTTAATATATTTATAATAGCTATGTTTGTTTCGTGTATCTTGACTTTTGCAATTTTAGTTGCATCATACAATAGGAGTTTTAGTAATTTTTATTTTGAAATAATTTTAGAGATTACAGCATGAGTTTTCATCTTAGAAACTGTTGATGGTCTATTTTTACAAAGACTAATACAAATTTATTCAGAAATTTTTCAAAAATTCCGTCATATTTATTAATTACTATATATACATTAAGATTTTGAATATGTATATCTAAATTTTTTAAAATATAATCTCCATTTTATAGTCCTATTTACATTACTTTAGCACAACCATCAAAAAAGCCCTATAAATAAAGGCTTTTTTGTATATAAAAACACTAGAATTTTTAGTCTAGTGTTTTTTTTAATCGTATTAATCAAAATTAATCTTGAGGTTCTACTACTTCTTGAACTACAACATCATAAATTGTATCCAAACCTGCATTTACACTTTCAACAGTCAAGCCTTCTGCCAAGAAGTTACCTTCTGTAGGATATGCAGTTGGGTCATAATTTACAAATGAACCACCATTAATAGTAATTTTAGCAGTACCTTCAGTATAATTATCATTTAGGCAATTTACTAAAAGAGAATAACCATTGCTATCAACTTGTTGAATTGAGAACATTCCACCATTAATAACAACTTCACCTTTAGCAACATATATAGCACTTATATTTCCAATATAATTACCACTTTCAATAGTCAACTTTCCGCCATAACGTACGTCAATAGCATAGCAATCGTTTTCTTTTGCTTGTAATGTGCCATTTTTAATTGTTAAATTACCAGTTGACTTTACTGAAATCAAAGACCATGCATCTGCAGCATTTTCACCCGGCTCATCATTCCAAATATCTTTCGCATTAGAAATTGTTTTACCATTTAGGTCAATAACAACATTTTTACTAACATTAATTTGACCACCCAAATTTATATCTTCAACTAATTTTATTAATGTATCGTTAGAATCTAATGACTTGGCCAATGAATTGCTATCATAAACTAATCTTTCACCAATAGGTGATTTAATTTCAGTAATTCCTGAGATTTTTTCTCTAGCATCTTCATATGATGCTACAGTGTAAACTTTTGAAGTACTGCTACCAGTAGCGGCAACAACTTTATCTTCAGCAACAAATAAACCTTCACTAATATTAGCAGTTGGACTATATTTTACAAAACTACCGCCATTAATAATAATATCAGCATCTCCTGCAGCATAATTAGCATCGTAACAATCTACCACTAAAGTATATCCCTTGCTATCAATTTGTCTAATCGAATAAGTACCACCATTAATAATAGCCTCACCTTCATGCACATATACAGCACTAATATTTCCAACAAAGGTACCATCTTCAATAGTTAACTTAGAACCATTTCTAACATCTACAGCAAAACAGTCGTTCAATTTTGCTTGTAATGTTCCTTCACCTTTTATAGTCAAGTCACCATTGGTACAAACCGAAATTAGTGACAATTTGCCTTCCGCCACATCTTTAATTGATTCAGTATTTGAAATTTTCTTTCCATTTAAATCAAGAGTAATCTTTTTATCAATTTTAATAGAATCCTTAATTGTTATATCTGAGTTTAATATAATAGTACCATTATTAGCAACCTTATTAACGGCTTGCTCTAGGCCAGCAACATCATTTACATAAATTGTTGTAGGTGCTTTACCATCACCACAAGCACTAAATATAACAGCACAAGGAACTATTAAACACAAAGCCAATACAAAACTTAATAATTTATTTTTCATAAATCCCCCTTATAAACTTATCATTTTTCGACATAATTATTTTAGCAAATTAAAAACAATAATGTCAAACACTTTTATCACTTTATTTAAAAATTTATATTAAATTTTCAAAACACAATCTCAAAAACTATATTCAATACAACAAAAAACAATAAGTTACAACTTCTTTCTTTATTTTTTGCTTATTACTTGGTATTATGCAATTTATAGTACATATATAATTTTTTATTATTATAAATTTGTTTGCAAAAGTTAACCAAGTTAACTTAAGTTTAAATATTTAACATCACCAATCAATGTATTCTTGTATTAATTATGCAATATATTCCTAATTTCTTTAGAAAGTTCTAAAAACTTATTAACCTTATCAATACCCAAACCATCTATAAGTCTAGTCACATTATCCAATACCTTTTGTTTGATATTATTAACTTCATCACGTCCCTTATTAGTTATTGTTATAATTTCCTTTCTAGCATCTTTTTTAGAACGTTGTTTAACAACAAATCCCTTTAAAATAAGTTTACGAATCAACATCGTAACCCTTGCACGACTTATTTGCATATCTTCACTTAAATCAATGGCATACACTTCTTCCTTTGCATTATAAAGACGTAACATTATGTATCCCATACCTGAATTAATCTCTTCAATAACCCTAAAAAACTCCAGCGGGCTACATTCTTGTAGTTTACCCATAACACCAAAAACCTCTGCCTTACTTGCCATAATCTCCCCTCCTTATTAAATATTATTAATAATATTATATCTTCTCAAAATCTATTTGTCAACCAAGTTAACAATATTTAAATAAAAAAACTAGTCACAACAACTAGTTTCACTGGAGCCCTATTAAAAGTTAGAATCTCTGCCAACACAATAATTTAAATTATAAAATAAAAAACTTGACCTTTAAGTCAAGTAACTGGAGCGGAAGACGAGATTGCGTCAAAACTGTCGCTTTTTCTCATTTTGCAGTTTGCAAAATTTCAACCTTTGTTCCGTTTTTCCTTTTCCCACTTCAAAACTAGTTCTCGTGGGAGCCCTATTTGAGAGTTCGAATCTCTGCCAACA
>JAZSRW010000045.1:0-2046 GCA_045538675.1 Candidatus Onthoplasma sp.
CAAATTTTGGCTAGCAGTATTGCAATACACTATTAGGTGTATTTTTTCTTTACTTACTTTAAGTCTATCCTGACCTATTACAATCGCACGAGATTTAATACAAAATCCCAAATACGTTTTTACTAGTTTATTCAACACAACCTCTCAATTTGCTATAAATATCTTGTAAATTAGTTTTAAATGCCCTATTTAACAACTTTTTATCAATCACTTTAGTTAAACACGCATTATTTTTACAAATATATGCACTTCTTCCTAGTGCTTTGTATGTAGTGTCAATGATATATTCATCACCCGCTCTACACACACGAATTAAATTTTGTTTTAAATTAGTTTGCCTACAAGCAATACATCTACGTTCATAAGTTTTATGCATAATCACCTAGTCGTCAATATCGTCAAACAAGCCGTCATCAATATCGTCAACTATAATATTAACATCATTACCTACTACAACGTCGTTTGAATGAACATATTCTTTTTCACCCTTAACATCTAGTTTGTAACCAGTTAATTTTGCTGCAAGACGAACATTGTGTCCACCCTTACCGATTGCAAGTGACAATTTGTTTTCAGGTACTAACACTTGAGCAGTTTGAGCATTAGTATCAGCATACACTTCATTAACAGACGCTGGACTTAATGCTGCCACAATAAATTCACGTGCATCATCTGAATAGTTGATAATATCAATCTTTTCGCCGTGTAATTCGTTAATAATTGTATTAATACGCATACCTTTGTTACCAATACAAGCACCAACCGCATCAAGACCTGGGATATCAGTTTTAACTGCGACTTTAGTACGAAGTCCTGCTTCACGTACAATATTTACAATTTCGATATCGCCATTTGCAATTTCAGGAACTTCCATTTCTAGCAACTTTTTAACAAATGCTGGATTTGTACGAGTAACTTGGATAACAGCACCACGATAATCATCACGGATATGACGAACAAATACCTTAATCTTGTCGCCAATACGGAAACTATCGTCTGGCAAGCAATCACGTTTAGTTAATAGTCCTTCAAGTGTTGTACCGCCAATTTCAAGGTAAATATTTTCGCCATCAGTACGACGAACGTTTGCTACAATCAACTTGCCTTCTTTTTCAGCAATATCACTGCTAATTGCTTGCTTTTCAATTTCCTTAATGTTTTGAACCACAACTTGTTTAGCAGTTTGAACAGCAATACGGTTGAAGTTCTTAGGATTTTCTTCCTTCCATACAGTTTCACCAAGTTTATAGGACTTCTTAACTTCCTTAGCGTCAGCAAGGCTAATTTCCTTATCTGGGTCTTCTACTGACTCAACAATTAGTTTACCAGAATAGAACTTGATTGTGTGCTTTTCAGGGTTAAGTTTAACTTGTGATAATTTTGCTTCGCCTAAATGCTTTTTAAACGCAGCAGTCAAACCTGCTTCCAACATACTAATCATCTTGTCTTGTGGGATACCACGTTCTTCCTCTAATAATCTTAGTGCTTCAAAAAATTCTTTATTAACCATAATATTTCTCCTTAAAATTCAATGTATGGCAACACGTATGCCACTAATTCTTTATTAATTTCTACTATTTTACCTTTGATTTCAAATTTATAAATATCGCCATAACCTTTAAGTATTGCGTCAAACTCTTTTAATGCGTCTACCTTTTTGTACAACTTAACAGATACCATCTTGTCCATATAGTTATCAAATTGCCAATCGTACTTTAAAGGTTTATCAATACCATAAGATGACACGTCTAGGCAATAACTTTCGTCCTTAGTAGGATTAAGTTCTTCAATCACTGGGTCAATCATACGGCTAACACTTTCGCAATCTTCAAGTGTAATACCAGTAGGTTTGTCGATATATACAATTAAGTGCATATTATCATACTTTTTAACATATTCAACTTCCACTAGTTGAATGTCGCCATCAAATAATGGCTTAATGGTATTAAATACCAAATCAGCAGTTTTCATAAAACTCCCCTCTTATTTTAAATTTTTGCGGGCGTGGGTTCAAGTGTCCCACTCTCCGCCAGTAGTGTTTAAATA
>JAZSRW010000060.1:0-4836 GCA_045538675.1 Candidatus Onthoplasma sp.
TCATAAGTACCGATTTGTTCGATAACTTTACCATCACGAGCTGTTCTAGAATCTGCAACAACCACACGATAGAAAGGTGATTTCTTGTCGCCAAGTCTAGTTAATCTAATTCTTACTGCCATAAAATTTTTCCTCCTATAAAATTTGTATATATATCTACTTACGTAGATTATATCGATTTAAGTTTAAATGATTTTTATCTCATCATCTTCATAAGGTTAGCCATTCCGCCACGCTTATTGTTTTTAAGTTGTTTCATCATCTCTTTAGATTGATTAAACTGCTTAATTAGTTGGTTCACATCTGTAACTTGAACCCCCGCACCCTTTGCTATACGGATACGACGAGAGCCATTGATAATGTCGGGATTTTCACGTTCCTTTTCAGTCATTGATTGAATAATTGCCCTATTTTTAAGTAATTGCTTTTCGTCAATCGATTCTTCCAACTGACGAATTTTGCCACCAATGCCTGGAAGCATACCAAGTACAGACTTTAATCCGCCCATCTTGTTAAGGTTATCCATTTGAGCGATATAATCGTTAAATGTAAACGAATTTTCCCTAAATTTTCGTTCCATTTCCTTAACTTGCTTTTCGTCCACAGCCTCTTGTGCTTTATCGATAAGGGTTAAAATGTCGCCCATACCTAAAATACGTGATGCCATACGGTCTGGATAGAAAGGTTCAAGATCAGTCAACTTTTCGCCTACGCTACAAAACTTAATAGGTTTACCGATAACACTACGTACACTTAATGCCACACCACCACGGGTATCACCATCAAGTTTGGTAAGTGCCACACCTGTAACATCAAGTGCGTCATTAAACGCAGTAGATACATTAACAGCCTCTTGACCTATCATTGAGTCAATTACCAGCAAGATTTCAGTAGGATTAATTTCCTTCTTTATTTCTTTAAGTTCTTGCATCAACTTTTCGTCAATTTGAAGTCGTCCAGCGGTATCAATAATAACTGTATCTAACATATATTTTTCAGCATACTTAATGGCTTCACGGCTAGTTTTAACAGGGTTGTCAGTACCACGTTCAAACACATCAATATTGATTGATTTGCCTAGCACCTTTAGTTGCTCAATTGCTGCAGGACGATACACGTCACACGCTACCAACAATGGCTTTTTACCTTGCTTTTTAAGACTTAAGGCTAATTTGCCACTAAGAGTAGTTTTACCACTACCTTGCAAGCCACACATCATAATAACTGTAGGTGGACGACTTGCCACTTCCAACTTTGCATTTTCGCCACCCATAAGGGTTGTAAGTTCGTCCCTAACAATCTTGATAACTTGTTGTGCTGGTGTTAAACTTTTAAGTATTTCCTCACCCACTGCCTTTTCGCTAACAGTATTGATAAACTTTTTAACCACCATAAAGTTAACGTCTGCTTCAAGCAAAGCCACACGTACTTCACGCATTGCTTCCTTAATTTCCAGTTCAGTCAACTTTCCACGTTTAGTAAGTTTGCTAAATATATGATTTAATCTCTCGCCTAGTCCTTGAAATAATGCCATTACAATTCCTCCAAAATCTTGCTAATTTGTTGCCTTATATTATTATCATTAGTATTATCAAGCAAATTAATTAACTTTTGCTTAATATCTTGCAGTTTACACAAAATATGTAATCTTTCTTCTAACTTTAGCATACTTTGAACAGCATTGTCAAGCGTATATTTAACTGCTTGACGAGAAATATTAAGTAAATCACTAACTTCACCAAGGCTAAGGTCTTGCAACACGCACATATCAATGATTTGTTGCTGATTTGAAGTCAAACTTTTGCCATATACTTCATATAATGCAATTAATTCAACTTTTTTAGCAATATCCATACAACCTCCCTTAATAATTTAAGCAGATTGGTAGATTATTACCGCAAAACCCACAATCGCCTGTAAAGTAATTTTACTTAACACTTGCATTATAACATATAAATTATAACCTGTCAACACTTTTTTATAATTTAATAAAATATTTTAAAAAAAGACTATTGCTAGTCTTTTTATTTATTTTGTTCAATACCTAATTCTAATAATCTTTGTTCAACTTTATGTTTGCTAGTAGGTCCAACTCTTTTTAAACCTTCCAAATCATAATTTATATTAAGAATATCTTGCAAAGTATTTATACGATTTCTTTTTAAAACATTATATATAGGTGCTGAAAATCCCAAATCTTCAATACGAACAGATTGCGGATTATTCATATCTAACTCATTTATTGGAATATTGATATTGTATTTAACATCAATACCTAATTCTTTTAACTTAAGCAATATTTGTTTGATACTTTTATCACCTAAATTTTTTATAAATCTAAACTCACCATTATTATCCAACAAATCTTGTAAAGTATGTATTCCTTCTTGCTTTAGTTTATGATATGGTCTTGCACTTAAATTCAAGTCCTCAATCAATAATAATTCAGGATTAATTAATCCATCTCTACATCTATCTTGACGTTTACTTTCGTTTATCATTTGTTGCATTAATCTATCTTGCTTAATTTGTTGTTTTCGTTGAACTTTGTCTTCTTTCTTTTGTGCACTTTCACGTTCACTTCCTAATTTATGTTCCAAAAACTTCAATCTATTTTCAGTTGAATTTATTACTATATTTCGATTATTAATCAATCCACACAAACCCTCAATTAATATATAATATGTAGAATATGCTAAATCCATATCATTAACAAACTGATTTCCAGATGGATAAAACTTTAACGCTTTAATAAGGTCCGAACAATAAATAATCCCTCTACTGTTTAGTTTTGACTTAATAGAATCCATTTCCAATCTATTTCTATCCAAGGTTAATTGTAAGTCTTCTATTTTAATATCTTTTACTATTGTAAAATCATCTTGTTGAATTATTCTAATAAAATCTTGTCGAAGCAAATTTTGATAATCTATTTTATTAAAATTTTCAACCAAAGCATCATCAAATGTATCATCAGTATATCTTATTAATACTGTCAAATACTTACCTTTAGCAAGTTTTTTAATAGCCTTTTCTTCAATTTGTAATACTCTTGCACCAGAAATACCTAATTTTTCAGAAATTGCTTTGCAGGTTAACATTTCGCCATTAGTAATTCCATATCTCAAATCTAAAACAGTTGCTTGATTTGGTTTTAATAGTTTTAAAACAAAACTGCGTTTACGAAAAAATTCAGCTTGAGCCAAAAATGCTTCCTTTCTGCTATTAAACAAATGCTTTGAATTTGCTATCATTGGGCATTGTTGTTGTAATTCTTTATATGTCATAATATCTCCTATATATGTTCAATTAGGATTATATCACAAAAATCACATTTGTCAATACCCATTTTTCATATTAAAAAATTGACATAACTAAAATATGTCAATTTTTGCATAAATTATCTTTTAAAACTTCTTGAAGGCAATGTCACACCTATTTCATCTAATTTGTCCATTACTGATTTTTCGCCAGCAACACCCAAATCCCAAATATCACCAAAACTTTCATTGTGGTCATAATAAAATTTAATAAGATCTTCCAAAGTCTCTATACCTGTTCGTCTAATAGCATTTCTTACTCTTAATGTAAATTGCATATCATCAATTTTTAAATTTTTATCAGTATGTTTTCGTTCAACTTTTTTTAACTGATTTTCAAATTTCTCTTGCTTAATAGCATTTAATTCATCAACCTTGCTATTTTTTAAGGCAATATGTCTATTATAGTTTTCTAATATTGTTTTATCTGTAATTTCAAGTATGCCCTTATCAATCAAATCGCTAATACCATCTAAAACCACTTCAAGTTCGGCTTTGCCCATATTAATATTTTTAAATGAACAATTGTTTTGATTAAGATAATCAATTATATCTTTACAAGTTTTAATTCCTGCCTGATGTAGTTTTATTACAATTTCATTAGTATGTCTACCAAGATATCCAAAATTAATATTTAAATCTTTAACGGTAATCATTTTAGTTGTATGTAATTTATCTTGTTTGATAGCATTTAAAATATCTTCATAAATAGCACTGTTACAATTTGAAATAATGTCTTTTTCAATAACGGTTTTATCCAAAGTTTTGTCTATATATTTATTTAGCAAATTGTAATAATATGGCGATTCTAATTTTAAGTATGTATTGTATTGAATTTTACTAACTTTTTCATAATCTATATTTAATTTTTTTGCAATTTCACTGTACGTCAAATACTTGCCTGTACCAATACCTAATCTTAACTTTAATACAGTGATTTCCACCTCGTGCAAGAGGTCAAATATAAAGGTGCGTTCTCTAAAAAAGTTGGCTTTATCTCTAATGTTTTCACCAAACTTAAGCCCAATATATTCTTCTTCAGTTTTTTGTACAAATCCCCTTTCCATCAAACTAGGAAACTCGCTTACCAAAGGTTCAAATAGTTCTGGATTAAAAGTTTCATCAGTATACTCTTTCATTAATGTAAAAGCACTAAACGAACGCAACTTTTCAATAGCCTGATTTTCAATTATAGATATCATTTCGTATGATACTTCAAATTTCTCACCCACTTCTCTAAGTGTTAAAAATTTATCGTCATCAACCGCAAATCTAAGTCGTAAAACCTGTTCTTCCCTTTCTGTTAACAACTTAAAAATATATGTATGATTTTTAAAAAATTGTTGTTGCAACTCTTTCAACTTTTTCCTTGGATACTTGTATGGATTAATCTTTGATATAAATGGTGCATTAACTGCAAATTCAGCAATTAAATTTTTCATATGTCCCCCTATAAAGTTTTACTATTGCCAAATCTTTCTAGTAATGATTTGTCTATTGTATCATCTGTATAATT
>JAZSRW010000151.1:0-2383 GCA_045538675.1 Candidatus Onthoplasma sp.
AAATATGGATATAATTATGTAAAATAAATTATTTAAAAATATTGAATATATTATATTGTTCGGCGTATAATAATAGTATGATGAAAAATAAAACATTAAATATAATTTTAAGTATTGGTGCGGTAGTGTTAGTGGCTACGCTTGGTTCGATTTTTGTAAATCTTGGTATGGATTGGTTTGATACATTAGTTAAACCTAGCGAATGGGTACCTAATATTGTTATACCAATAATATGGACAATTATCTATATTGCATTTGCGATATATTTATATTTTGCAATTAAAAACGATAAACTTGACAAAGAAATGATTATACTATTAATTATTAATGGTGTGCTTAATGTTGTTTGGTGTTTTGTATTTTTTACACTAAATAGTTTGTTGTGGGGATTGATTGCAATTATACTAAATTTAATTGTTGGTGCAGTTATGATTACTTTGATGCATAAGCGAGATATGTTCTTTTCATATTTTTTAACAATTTATCCATTATGGCTATCAATTGCAACTTGCTTAAATTTGGCGTGTTGGATTTTGAACTAAATGATAAAGTTTTATTAAATTAAGTGTTGATTGACACTTAATTTTTTATATTTGAATATGTAATACTTGTATAAAACATATTGATTGGTTAATAATAAATTTGTTAAAAAGGAGAAGTGTATGAACCCATTTGAACACAAATCAAAAGAAGTTGGCGAATATTTTATGGATTGGTCAAAGATGTATCCAAAACCATATAACAAATTAAAAACATCGCCATATACAAAAACACGTATAATATTAATGAATGGAACCGAATATGAATCTAACTGGTTTTTGCATCAATTGGCACGAAATTGTAATGATAATGATATAAGACGTGCGGCTGCATTGGTTAGAAATCAAGAACAACAGCAACAAAAACGTATAAGTTGTTTAAAACCTATTGATGAAAATATCTTAGAAACAACTATTGCTTATGAGCAATTAGCAGTAGACTTGACAGCGATTTTGGCACAAAATGAAACAGATAAAAATAACAAAGCAGCACTTGATTTTGCATTACTTGAAGATTTTGACCATTTGTATAGATTTGCAAATTTATTAAAAATGGATTTTAATATAGATGCGGATATAATGGTTGGCAAGTTTACCGAAATTATGCCTGGACGTCCAACAATAAATGAGCATCGTCACCCTATAGATAATGTTAGATTTAGTATGGACGCAAAATGTGCAGACGTATATAGCAAATTAGTTGCGGGTATTATAACGGCGGCTGAACAGCAAACAATGAATTATTATATGAACGTGGCTCAATTTTACAATAACGATTTGGGTAGACGTTTGTATAGTGAGATAGGAATGGTAGAAGAAGAACACGTAACGCAATATGAAAGTCTTAAAGACCCTACATGTACTTGGTTAGAACAATGGGTAATGCACGAATATACTGAATGTTACTTGTATTATTCGGTAATGAAAGACGAGGTTGATGACTATATTAAACAAATTTGGGCAGAACATTTTGAAATGGAAGTGGCTCATTTAAAACTGGCTAGCGAATTATTGAAAAAATATGAAAATAAAGATGCGATAAAGGTGGTTGGTGCAAGCGATTTTCCTAAATTATTAAAATTTGGTAGCAATATTGAATATGTTCGCAAAGTATTACAAACAGTGGGTTATACCTCGGTTAAGGAAGATTATGTTCCTGCAAGCACATTAAGTAAAGATTCTAGATTTTTTAATCACTTAAAAACCGTAAATGTTACACCTAAAAATGTGGCAAGTCATAATGTTATCGAAAAATTTATTCAACAATTTGGCAAAGATTACAGATTTGAAGTGGCACCGCATCCTATTGAAGAATTGCGAAATAGAGAAAAGGATAATGTGGAAGTTGGAACTAAATAAAAATAAGACACCTATTTAAAGGTGTCTTTTAATTTATTATAAATGTCGAAATTTGTCGAGTTTTGCAATATGTTTGAGTGTTTTGCAAAATTAGTTGCTAAATTGTATTTTGGTGTGATATAATAAAATAAAGTTATTATTGTTTGGCTTTTAGGTAGTGTGAATTCACTTAAGGGGGACTAAATTGCAAAACATATTGATTATTTGTGCAGATAAAGATTTGAGAAAAGATGTATCAAAAGTTCTAGCAATGGAACTTGGTTTTTTGTATGTTGATATAGACGAAATTTTAGGTTTTGAATTATTGAATAATCAAGATATAAATTTACAACAAGCCAGCAGTAAAATGAAAGAGTTGGAACAAAAAAGCATTCATCGTAGTCTTAAGTTTAAAGATTGTGTAATCACGGGGTCAAGGGATCTATTTGTTTCAAATGATAATTTTTTGCTATTTAAAGATTGTAAAAAGGTTTTTATTAGATTGC
>JAZSRW010000010.1:0-6629 GCA_045538675.1 Candidatus Onthoplasma sp.
TTATAAATATTATAATATATAATATAAAAATTTTATTTACGTATAATAACGTAAACAGGGGTACTTATGAAAAAAATATCGTTTTTATTTATGATGTTGTTAATGCTTGTATCAAGCGTTGTTTTTTCGGCGTGTGGTAATGGGTATAAAAATTTAAAAATTACGTGTAATGTTGAAAGCATTGATTTGGTTCTTGATGACAGTGAGTTAAATTTTCAAGATATTATTTTTGAATTGTCGGGATACAAATCTTGGGGTGAGATAAGTGTAGTGTCAAAGCCTGAAGGTCTGGTTAATGTTGCGGCTGTTGTTGAAGGTAATCAATGTGGTGTAAGAGTTTTGGCTTTGCAACCTACAGGCGAAGGTGCGTGTTTGGAAATTACCCATTTAGGTTCGGGCAAAAGTTTAAGCGTTCCGTTAAACATTGGTATGAAACTTCAAAATCTTTCATCTAATGGAAGTAAGTATGTTATTCAATCTCCTCAATTTACTGAAGTTGATAAAAATGGTGATTTGATAACAGTTAAGCAGTTTAATATTCCTCATAAACAATTATTAAATTGTCAACCTAGCAATTATACTGACTCTGTTGTTTGGCAAGCGACAAATGCTGTTACTGGTGTAGAAGTGGTTTCGTATGATAAATATGGTAAAGTAGTAAATCAAGTTTTTGAAAACACATCAACAGACACAAGTTTAACAAAATTTGAAGGAACTAGTACTGCTGTAAGAAGTGAGATTGTTATAAACAATACATTTAAAACAAATTCTACTTTGATACTGCAACCTATATCAGTTTTAAATGGTAATGCTATATTGCATAGAGATGTTGAAGTTAAAGTTATTGTGGCTGACACTTTAACTGCTGATGATATTAAAGTTTTAAGTGATACGCATGGTGACAATGAGTCTGTTTTAAAAAACCTTGTATTGATTAGTAATCCAGATGCTAAAAAACCTCGTCCAGATTCGGTTAATTCGGGTTATGATTATTATAGTACAGGCAATATTGAATTAAATGTGGAACTGGCTACGGGTGAGGAAATTGATGGTAAACCTGTTAAAATTTTAGAATTTATTGAAGATACTAAAAATCCAATCCAAGAACTTTATGACATACAAACATCTACAAATTTAGAAGCATTAACTATTGAAAAAGTTAGTTTTGGTAAAATTAGAGTAATAGCTACAAGCACCTGTGTTGGTAAGGGTAATATTACAATTAATTTTGTTCCTAAAAATTGTGTTGGTGATATACAAGAATTTAGTATTAATATTCCTTGCGAAGTGGGTGAGCGTGCTACTAGTTTTAAAGCGACTAATAACAATCAATTGATAGAGATTGATAAAAGTGGTGATATATTCGAAAGTATCACACCTTTAAATGATGCTAATGAGCAGTCTTTGGGTCAAGCGTTTAAATTTGATGTGCTTAGTACTCATACTTTAAGTGCATTAAATAAATATCAAATTAAAATCAACAAGTATTTGTTGTATATTAACTCTAAAAACGTTGCAACTCAACCTGATGGTTCTAAAGTTAGTGAATATATTAATAGTAGCAATACTAAAACCCCGATTGACCTTACAGAAATTTTAGCACCTGAAAAGGCGTACGAATTTCAAATATCTATATTAAAAGATGGTAGACAAATTTTCTTTTATGAATATGGAGATGATTTTATTTCAGAACCAATAGATACCAAACATACTATTTATATGAAATGGGTGAAAGGAAATGGTAAAAGTTTAGGAAATACTAATTTTGGAATATCTTTATCTAATGTTTATGATGAAGATGCTTATGAAATTGAAAATCATTATTTTGATAAAACGTTTATTACATATAATTTAACATTTAATCGTCAACGTACAGTTGAAAGCATTTCATATACTCCTATAAAGATTGATAAATCTGGTGCGGAATATGGAAAAATAATTCCAGATGATGCGGGTGATGATTGGCAATTTTATTTTGAACCATCTATGTTAACAAATGACCTTATATATTATGGTATTAAAATTACCAAAGTATTGGGCTTAAATAGTACCGAACTAACCAGTGAGGAATTTGCTAATATTAATTTAAATATTACTATTGACAACTTGGATTTAGGTTTTGGATTACTGGCTAATTGGGAAGTTAAAGAAAGAGAATTGGAAGATGGTACTAAAGTTTACTATACAAATGAATATATATTTAATTTTGATACCGAAAATGATAATGTCATAATTTTGGGACTTTTAGACGCTTCTAAACAACCTGAATATGGTGACTATTTAATGGAAATATCTCAAGTTGGAAAGCAAATTTCTTCAATAGATGTTAAAATTTATAAAAATTTAGAGCAAGAAGATGTTTCAATATCTATTCCAACGGCTAATTTTGAAGGGGAATGGTTGCAATACGAATATGTTCCTGAAAAGCCTGCCGATTGGGATACTGATTGGTCTAAATATTATGAATTTGCTGGTGGACAATATATAAAAGTAAGCAACTCTGATTGGAAGAATAATAAAATGTATTATAAAAAGTCTTCAATTGTATTAAGCGACGGCACCAATGTTGATTCTAGTAATACTTATATAGTGGCTACATCTAGTAAATATTCAGTCAATGTTACTATTTTAAATGACGACTTTATTAATTTAAGCGGTCAAGAAGTAAGTGCAACAATGATATCAACTACTACGCCAAATATTAATGATAGTTATGCAAATTATGTAATTTCGACCAATTCTACTGGGAATGAAATTATTACAGGTGCAGACGGAACTTACAAAGATGGACAACAAAACTATGTTAAGTTAACATACACAATTAGAGCGTATTCTTATGATTATTATAAATTGAATACAGATGCGTCTTTAGAGGTTAAAAAGTTTGTTTATATTTATGTGTATGAACCTTTAACTACGGCAACATTTGATAATACCTTTTTGTATAAATATGATTATGGCTCAATAAATAATTCTGAATTTAAGGAAACATATGGTAAACATACATTAAATATTGATTTAAATAATGGCAGTTCTAGTATATTTAATTATGTTGATATTAAGTGGAATACTAGTGGTGATGGAATTGGTAGTTATAGCATTGATCCTTCATATAAAAATGCAAGATTTACTTTTATTAATGAGGATCCTGACAATGCTGTTCCAGGAAGAATTATAGTTACACTTACACAATTTAGAATACAATATCCTATTTATTGTGATTACCAAGTTAGTAAACCGATTTCAAGTGAAATGATAGTTGTTGACAGTGAGGTAAATTCATTTAAGTCAGGTGCAAGATATATTAATTTAAAGGTTGGCGAAAGTAAAACTATTTTGGCACACACCGAATCTTCTAATGGTGAAGTTTCAATGCCTGAAGTAATGTATAAGTTGTGCAGTACTAGTGGATATGATTTAGGAGATATTGCGTCGATTGACTCTACTGGTAAACTAACGGCGTATAAGGCTGGCAAAGCCAAATTAATAATATTTGCAAAAGATCAATTTAAAGGATTTAGTGCATCAAATTATTTAGATATGCATTATTTGGTAAATAAAGAGGTGTATGCGATAATTGATATTATTATCAGTGATGGTACTGCGGCTAATCCTTTCTTGGTTGCGAGCGGTAATGATTTTAGAGCAATTGCTAATGATTATTATATAAAGAACGGTAATTTAATAAATAATTATCATTATTCATTAGTTAATGATATAGATTTAAGTGGACAACCATTTACATTAAATACATTTGAAGGTGTTATTTCATCTTATCAAGAAGAATCACAATTTACAATTTATGGCGTAATGTTGACTGAAAATAACCCTTATTTATTTGCTAAATTAAAACAAAATGAAGATAATTTGGCAGTATTAAAAAATATTTCTTTTAATATTGATATTAATTATGTATCAACAAGTGTAAAGACCGATGTTTTAATAGGTTTGATAGGAACCAACGAAGCAAAAATTGAAGATGTTACCGCTATAATTAGCGGACGTATTAATGCCGGCAATTTAGATGGCTTATATAAAATTGGTTCGTTGGTAGCATTAAATACACCATCAGGTAATATAGAACTAAATAATGAAGAATTTGTAGGTGTTAAGGCTGATATTCAAGTGTTTAATAGTAGTGCATCTAATGTAATATTGGGTGGTGTTGTTGGTGAAAACCAAGGAACTATCAAAGGTATAATTACTGGTGCTAATGTTGCTGATGATGGAACTATCGAATACGAAGTGTTTTACGACAATCAAGGTGCAATGGCAGATGTGGTATTGCAAGTTAAGAGTGTTAAATCTCTTGATATTAGTGCTATAGGTGGCGTTGTAGGTCTTAACAAAGGCACTATATCTGATGTTTACTCAATGGGACAAGTTTTAGGTATGGACGATGCCAAAAATCTGACTATAAATAACGTTGGTGGCTTGATTGGTAAAAATGAAGGTACGGATAACGGATTTGTTACTAAGATAACATTAAGAGATGATATAGAAGACGTGTATGCAGTAGATATTCCTGAATATCATGGTAGCGTAGATTTCCAAGTTGTTAATAGTTATTCAAGTGCTAAAGTCTATGGTAATAACAATGTTGGCGGAGCAGTTGGTTATGATGATTTAGGTAGTTACAAAAAAGTTTATTATGAAATTTATCAAACTGAAGAGAATGTAAAAGGTAATAATAATGTTGGTGGCTTGATAGGTTATGCTAACGATAGTAATTTATATTATTGTTATGCCAATAGTTTTGCTTTAGGATATAAAGACTCTGTTGAAGTATACGACATTGTTGGTAATACTAACGTTGGTGGCTTGATAGGTAGTGCTAAATCATCACGTAAATACGAAAATAATAATTTTACATCTGGTTCGATGAATATTATCAGTAGTGTGGCTAGAGTAAGTTTAACTGGTAACAGTAATGTTAGCGGTATTATTGGACGTTTAGAGCAATATGGTATTGTATATACAGGATACTTTTATGGTGTAATTAATCAAAGTATAGATGCTAAAGAAATTTCTCCTATTGTTAAGTTGTATAATAGTGAGGGAAGATTGGTTGGTGATATTCCTTATAACGAAGTTTATGCTATTATCAATGGAGATAATGCTGATCTTGATACAACTGGTAATGGAATTGGTTTTAATAGCGGTACACAATTTGAGAATGATGCTGATGGACAATATAATAATAATAATGGTAAACCTTATATTAAATATGAAGATGGTACAAGTTTGATAAGTGTTATACCTACACAAATTCAAATTAATCAAGCATTTATTGAAAAAACATTTGACGGAACTAAATATACTGGCGAATATATCAAAAATACAATGTTTGTTCGTGATGATGAAGGCGAATATGTCGAAATTGGTGGTAAGTATATTAAATATATTGCTGGAAGCCACGATGGATTAGATAGATATACTTTACTAATCAATCCTATGTTTAAGCCAAACGATATTAATGGCGAATATATGTGGGATAGTGAAAAATGTGAATATGTTACTTATCAACAAGGTTATGCTGGTTCAAGGTATTCATTGATGGCAAGTATTGCTCCAACAAGCGACACTTCTGCAAGTTTAAGCAATTACCGCAATCACGTATTAGTGTTATATTATTATCAATTTAACGATATGAGTGGCGAACACGCTTTAGATGATTTGTACGAATTAAATATTGTAAATATGCACGACATAATTGATGATGACGGAATTATTGTATTGCCTAACACATTTAGACGATTTAATTTGCGTACTAGCGATAGTTCTATTGTTAGCGTATTAAGTGGCGGACGTTTAATGTTAAATAGTGAAGGTCAAGTTACAATTACAATAATTTCAACACTAAATCCAAGTATTAGTGCAAGTTTTGTAGTATTTGTGCGTAGCAAAGTGCTTGAATTTAATCTATATTCTAGTGCAAATTTGCGAGATGAATATAAGTTAAATGGTCAAACAATTAATATTGTTAAAAATACTAGTAAGATAATTTATGCTGATTATTCTTCAACAATTACTCTTTATAATCGTGAATATGCTTATAAGAGTGCTACTAATATGCAAGTTAGGTTTGAAATTACACATCCTTCTATCGAAGGTAAAGATATTAATAAGTACATACAACTTAATGGCAGTGTTGAAGTAATATATAAAGTTGACCAATTAGGTAATATAATTAAGTATAAGGTTGACGACAATGGTGAATATGTAAAAGATGAAAATGGTGATTACATAATTAACCATAGTGGTAAGGAAATGGTGGATAAGTATATCTATACTATTCCTTATGGTACACCTATTACAATATCGATTAACGAGTATGTAGATGGATATTTCAAAATAACTGCTAAACCTTATGTAACGGTTAATTATAATAATGAAATTATTCCTATTGAATTAGATGATTATTTTAATGTGGCATTTAATGTTGTCACTAAAAAGGGTGCTAGTGCTATCAATACTGATAAAATTCAACTTGATATGATGCCAGCAGATGACGCTTCAAATATTGATGTAAAAATCACCACAGACGTTGCAATAGATAAACTTTATTTCGAACTTGAAGCAGTGGGCGATAAGTGGGAAACTGTAGATATAAATAATCCTAGTCAAAC
>JAZSRW010000145.1:0-4800 GCA_045538675.1 Candidatus Onthoplasma sp.
TCCGCTATCGCCCATTAGTTGAACATAATAATGATTAACATCTTTAAGTTTTAATTCAGTAACAGGGTTTAGCAAACCTTCTTCTATATCCTTTATCAACTTTTCATCAATATGACAAACAACGTCACCATTTACAACTAAGTAGCAATCACCAATCTTATCATAGATGTTAGACGCATTAAATTTAATGGTCACTTCCTTGGTAGTCTTTCCACCAGGCTTAATAGACGAATTTAGAGTTGCAACTTGATTGTTTAATGTAAATGAAAATTCTATTCTTCTTGCTGGCAACAATTCATCATTTTTAACTTCGTACAACACTCTAAATTTCATTTTACCTTGAGTCGAAGAATTAAATGCGTCTCTAACACGCTCATAGGTTATCAACTTGTTATAAACATCTATTTCGCCAACATTAGACTTATCTTGCAACAAATCCATAAACTTGTCAGTAACATCTTTTTCGCCAGCTTTTGTAACATTAAATACTGAAACTATATTATATCCATAAACCGAAGTAAAGTCTAAAGCAGTCCTTGCTTCATTTGGATTTAAAATTGTAAATACAATTTGCGTATCAACTCTTTCGCCTGTACTTGATAGATTAGCACCAAAGTTAACTAAATAAGTTCCATATTCCTTAAATTTATATATGGTGGAATTTGATGGATGTTCATATCCTGTATATCTCACACTATTTCGATAAGCAACCAATGTAATAGTGTTTATATCATAGTTATTTTTAGTAGTGGCATAATTATCAAGATTGATATGTAATACAACCTCTTTATCATAATAAGCATATTGCACAGGCGCTTCGCCATTAATTGTGTATAACATATCATTTTTACGCATTACTACCAAAGTGAAATATGTTAAAGTTTCTGAATTGCTTCTAAATGTTTGAATATTACCAGCCATATCAACAACTTCCAATCTGTAAGTACCACTATTATTAAATACAACTGGGGTTGTTAAGTCATCGCCACCCATAACCATACCAGTAGGTTTTTCGGCATTGTTATAATATATATTAACTATTATTTTGTTACGTTTTTCTAGCGGTGTTGGATTTTGACCAGCATTTTTATTATACGAACTCATAAGCAATTTATAATATTCTGCATTTGAGTCATATATAGTTGCACTAGTAATATTATTTAACAAATCAGTTTTGGCTGTTTCTGATGTAAAGAATGTTAATGTTGACAAAATACTTTGATTTTGAGTATTTGCTTCAACTTCCATAATAACTGCAAATGTTAAATAATTTGACCTCCATACCCTATACAAAGACACTGTTGCATAAGTATTAAGGGCTACAGTATATTGCACACTATCAACACCGTTATCCTTATTTGAGTGCAGTTCCAACTTTTGATTTGCTATATACATAGGCACTGCTGTTTTCATACCAAAATTGTTAAACACTGTCATCATATTTTCAACAGCCGTTTTATCATTTTCGTCTTTAAATCCTAGTTTTGTAGCCATTGTTTGTTTTTCAGGTGCGGTAGAACCTATAGATTTCATAACCTCGTCCAAATTTGTAATAGTTGAATAATCATAAAATTCGCCTGTATCTGTCTTTACTTCATACAATCCTGTAATAGTTGTAGACATATAAATACCATACACACGAGTAGCAATCCAAGTACCGTCTTTACCTTCAATAGTTACTTTAAGAACATATTTACCAGTAGTTTGTTCTTTTGGTGCAATAGTATAATCATTAACACCCGAGGTTGATAATTGTTTATATTCGTTAGCGTTTACAAATTCAAACAATTCATAATTATATGTAAAATAATCACTAGTAAGTCTTGACCAACTAATATTGACAGTTTCATTGATTAAAACATCATAATAATCTCTGCCAATCAAATCCATTATACCATAATCTTTACAAGTTTCGCCTTGACCATAATTTAGGGTAGATTTAATATCATCTATTTTGGTTTCCTTATTTAGATTTTCAATTGCGAAGTCTGTCATACGAGTATCAATATATACGTCATAAGTTTGAGCAACAGTATTTTGCTCACCCTTTAATATTAACGCCACTTTAAATCTACGCAAACTACCAAAGTGATCAGCAGGACTAGTTTTAATATCTGGCTTTAATGTCAAAATTGAATATCCTAAACCATTTGGTTTAATAGTGTAATATTCATTATTTTCAATATCTTCATCTTCAATTTCAACCTTATCCACATCGCCATCTATATACACTTCTACCACCGCTTTGTAAAAATCAGTATTAAACGCAACGCCAACTTCGTTTGCTGTATAATATATATCATCTTTAGCATATATATTTTCTGGCATAATTGGTCTATATGAATAGTAATCATCGCTTGTAGATACTGGTATTACATAAGGATTTAAACCAATATCTGTAAGTTTGATTAAATATTGTATACCTTCTGCCAAATTCAATCTATCTGACTGCAATGGACTGCGTGTAACTTCTTTTTCAGTTCCTTCAATAAGTTCCAATTCAGTAAGACCACCATTCAATTTTGCATCATATATTACAGTAGTACCGGAATGATATGTTATTTCCACTTCGGTTACATACCAATATGTACCATTATCGTCAATTAAACTATTCAACTCACTAAACGTAATATATCTTTGACCTGTAGAATAGTCAGTTTTTACTTGAAGTTCTGCAGTATTTAATTTGTGATTATCTTTAGTGTAATTATTTAAAATAATAATTTTCTTTCCACCAAACACGTCAACATATTCAATAGTATAGTTACCTTGCTCTTGAATAGTATTCTTAATTTGATTTTCAATACTATTATCGCCAGTATGTTTGCTAGTAGAATTTATGTATATTGTTTTAATATTTTCACGTGAAGAATTGTAAATATTGATATTAGCATAATATGGGTTTGCATTTTTTTCTTGAATATCACCATCAGTATTTACATATTTATCTGCAACACCGGCAGTTTTGTCAACACTTTCAATTCCAATAAACGCATTTTGCTTAACAAGATTACTATCTGTAAATTGTAACTTTTCATTAGTAATTTGGTTATTTCCAACAAGTTTGCCTTCTACGGTTATTGTTACTGGATTTGTTTTTGTTTTGCTTGCAAAATATATTACATATTGTGTATAGTTTCCAGCCCTATCCTTTTCAACAATTTCATAAAAACCACCAAAGTTATTTTCATAGTTATCCAAAGTTTTACCATTACTTTCCATAACTACACGATAGCACATTTTACCATTGTTCATAAAACTTTCGTCAGTTGTTTGATCATATTTTTCATACGCACTTAAATTTTCGTTAAATGTGTAATATTCGCTAGTTTCAAAATAAGTCGAAGTTATAGGAAGTAGTCCCATACGTCTTTCAGCATCAATTCCAATTGAATCAAAATCCAACCTACGATAATACATTTCAGCAACATCACCTGAGAAAGTTGTATCGTAATCCACACTAAATGCATACATTGCTTGGTTTGATAATTCGCCCGCTTGATATGCAAATTGATAATACAAATCATTAGTTAGTCCATAATAATCACCAACAGTACGTGTGCTACGATAAGCGAAGGTTTTGTTGATATTATTTTGTACTTCAACACCATTTTGTTCAGCCAACCATTTGTGATATTGTGTAAAATATTCACCTTGACTAGCCATTAATGCGTTTAGATTATCAGCATTAGGAGTACGGTCTATTTCAACCTTAAACTCTGTTGTGTGAAAATCCACTTGAGAGCCTTCATCTAAATATGAATAATAATCCTTACTACTATTTTTTAATATATAAGATATATTTATATAATAAACATATTCTTTATAATCAGTAATCGTTCCGTCAGGTAGTATTACAGCATCTGCAAGTCCCGTATCTAATTTGATTATATAACTTACAAGATTATCCCCTTCTTTAACAAATTCAATTCGGTCTTTGTTTTGAATTATACCATTAGTATCTACCACAAAGCCGTCTGAATTATTTGCAGAATTTAGTCTTAACCAAAGTTGCTTATCTGTTGTAGCACCGCTTGAACGCCAAACTGATAAACTTGCAATATCTAGTTGTGCGTTATATGACCACAAATCTTCAACAGGTATTACAAAGTCGACAAATTCTTGGTTTGTATACAATATCTTGTCTTCAGCATAAATTTTGTCACTTTGCTTTCCGTCAATATTAGCATAAGCATACATATCCATTGTTGGTGCATTGTTGGTTAATTTAACACCAAATACAAATTGATTAAAATCAATAACTTCAAATAAGTTGTTAACCTTTTTACTAACAGTATCGTTAACCACGAATACGTATACACCTGGCAAACTTAATCTATTGTCATTGCTATTTTTGTAACGAGAGTTTTTAAATTGCTTTAAAATTCCAGGGTTGTCAATATTTTCAAAAGATAGTTCAATATAATCATCTTTTGTCATATCGGTAGATTTAACAGTTAAATTATCCATTAATTTAACAAATGCACCATTGTTTGCCTCACCACTTAATAAACCATAAGTATCTTTGAAATAAACACTTAAACTTAACTTTAAATTCAAATATGAGGTAAATTTAATTTCCTTATCAGCATTACCTGAAGCGTATTTACCTGTAGGAATTTGAACATGTGATGGCAATTTGTTAGTTTCAAGATAAATATGATACTTAATACCATTGTCAGTATATTCTTTCAATCCTTGTTTGGTAAAGTTGTCATATTTTACAGCCACTTCACCATCATTCAAACTATTAGGCATTGCAAAATGTATAAATTGACCTACCAACTTTTGATTAATGTC
>JAZSRW010000066.1:0-1574 GCA_045538675.1 Candidatus Onthoplasma sp.
TTTATTGACAAAAGTTAAAAAGTTTTATATATTATTAGGTATATAGACTTACAAGAGAGGTGGAAGTATGGATTTGAACAAAAAAGAATTTGAAAGCAAGTGTATTGAGGTTATTGAGTCCATAATATTGTCAAACATCAATTATACTAGGGCTAACGCTATTGTGATTTCCGGCAAAATGTTGGAAAAAGCTAAGGAAAAGAAATGTCCACAAGGGGTGTTGGATATTTATACACGCGTTAACGAGGAATTTAAACTTGCAAGCGACGCTGAATATGAAATACTAAAAAAACAATTATTTAAAGATAAAAAATAGGAGATAAATTATGGGATTTGGCGATTGGTTAATGAAGGGTTTGGGTTTTGACTCTAAGAAGAAGAGTCAAACAGTGGTAGAAGAACCAGTTGACGATAAGTATGCCGATTTTAATATGCATATTAAACAAAATGAAACTGTTACTGAAACGCCTTCAAGAAATGCTTTTCAAACAGATTCATTAAATTTGGGTATGCGTGACAATTTGATTATTTATTGCCCTACTACTATGAAGGAAATTCAAAACGCGGTAGATAGTTTAAGGCAAAATCAATCGGTTATGCTAGACCTTGAAAAGATTGCTGACGAGGACCGCACTAGAGTATTAGATTTTATCAGCGGTGCAATATATGGTCTTAACGGAAGTATTCATAGGTTTAAAGATGATAGTTTTATACTTACTCCAGAGGGTAAGAAAATTTTGACCCCTGAAAAAAAGGATTAAAATGAAAACAAGAACAAAATATATTATAATGGCAAGTATTTTAGTGATTGCACTTACAATAGATTTGATTAGTAAGCAAATTTTTAGCAATATAGAATACACTCGCATTATACCATATTTAATAGCTTTCCAAACTAATGGAGGCAATACAGGGGCTGCTTTTGGAATTTTTTCCAAAAGCACAACTTTTTTAATTATAATAAGTATAGTTATTGTTGCGTGTATGATATTGGTGGATTTGATGTTAAAAATTAAATCTAAAACCTACACTATTGGATTTGGATTGATATTAGCGGGTGCTATAGGTAATTTTGTAGACCGCATAATGCTTGGTTATGTGCGAGATTTTATTATGTTTGATTTTTGGCACGCTTTTCCAATATTTAATTTTGCAGATTGCTGTATTGTTATTGGGGCGGTGCTAGTGTGTGTGCACTTTATATTTTTATCAAAAAAGGCGGATAACAGTGGAAATAATTAAAAGTGATGTTAGTAATGTTCGCCTAGATGTGTTTTTGGCGGATAAGTTTGAAAATTGTACACGTTCATATATTAAAACTTTGATAGAGAATAATCGTATTGCGGTTAATGGTAAAGCAGTTAAGGCGGGATTTAAGTTAAGGATTGATGATGAAATAAGTGTTGACTTTCCGCCAGTGGAAACAATTTCTACCGAAGCACAAGATATTCCTATAAATATTGTTTATCAAGATAAAGATTTGTTGGTTATCAACAAGCAAGCGGGTTTAGTGGTTCATCCATGCTCAACTACTAAAAATGGCACACTAGTAAATGCTTTGATGTATCATATTA
>JAZSRW010000133.1:0-8090 GCA_045538675.1 Candidatus Onthoplasma sp.
ATCCGTGACCCTTGCTTACGCCAGAAACGTATACCTTGTCACCTTCAGCAAATACATCACATTTAATTTCTTGACCTAGAGCAAATTCAGCACTATTGTCAAGTTTAAATTCTTGCATCATACGCTTTGGTTCAACACCTGCTTTCTTGTAAGCACCAGTTTGGCACTTGTTAACATTTTTAGCCTTGATTTCGCCGAAAGCCATTTGAACGGCTTCGTAACCATCGGTTTCTTTGTTTTTAACTTGAGTAACATAACAAGGACCAGCTTCAATAATAGTTACAGGTATAACTGAACCATCTTGAGCAAATACTTGACTCATTCCAAGTTTCTTACCTAAAATCGCTTTTTTCACAACGGCCTCCTATAATTCTACGTCGATGCCTACACCTGCTGGCAAGTTCATCTTTAACAATGTATCAACTGCCTTAGCGTTTGGTGCGTATACATCAATCATTCTCTTGTGTGTTCTAGATTCAAATTGTTCTCTAGAATCTTTATATTTGTGCGGAGCACGAATAATTGTTACCACTTCTCTATCTGTAGGAAGTGGAATAGGTCCAGAAATCTTACATCCAGACTTTGTAGCCATATCGACAATGTTAGCTACTACTTGGTCTAATAAACTATGGTCATAAGACTTTAGTTTAATTCTGATTTTTTTAGTTGACATTTATTTCTCCTCCTAGTCCAACTTTTAACCACTTACTTTATCCACAAATTGTCCACACCTTAAACTATATAGTTTATGGCATTTACACGTATCCGTGTGTAAAGTGCTATTTTCCAAAAATAAAATGCTTTTGGCTGGCCGTGCATAAGCACTTATGGTCAATGCAAATTACCATACAATTGCTTGCTAATGTATGCAACCTTGCATATCCGCCCACACTAATAGCAAATGTATTATATCATACCACAAAACCATTGTCAACCCTTTTTAAAAAAATTTTTAAATATTTTTCAACCTATATAATATTAAATAATATATAATAGGTAGGAACAGTAATCAAACACTTATTTAAATTTAAAATTTTGAAAAATTTCAACATTTAGTATTTACAAACGTTTTTAACTATGTTATAATCTTGTCAAACAATGTTTAGGGAGATGTAATTATGTATAATAGTTATCTTGCAACAACCTTTGAAGATGCTCATCAATATTATTGGAATGAAATCAATCGATCACTTAATGCAATGACCCAAAAGGAAGAAACTAAAAGAAAATATCTTAATCACTTTAAAGAAGTATTGCAAAAGGAAGCCGATAGATTAGACGTTTCAATAAATAGCAAACAAATAACTGCCGAATTATGCTTTAAGGCAACTCAATCAATATTACTTGAAACTGTGCTAACTTATGGTAAAGCACCTCACGTTGCTTACGCTTTGGAATATTTCTACTATGCACCCACATTCTTTGATTTGGGTGAAAATTTAAGAGCAGTCAATATTTCATCTGGTGCTTATTACAATCAATTAGTTTCACGCTTGAAAGCCACTCTTACAAAACAATGCAACGCAACAATACTTAACAACATCGGCACTTCTGAAACAACTATACTAGACCTTGGCAGATTAAGACAAGACTTGCGTAGAACAGTTGAAGATTTTTATAGACAAAATCCCGAATTAGAAGAATCTAGCAACCACATTCCAGAATTGCAACAAAAGGTTAATAAAATATTCTCAAATCTTTCATTAGAATTTGATAAAAAAACTTTAAACAACAAATCACAATTTAGATTTTAATCAAACTTAAAAAATAGCAAAAAGCCCTACTTAATTAAGTAAGGCTTTTTGTTATTGTAACGTAAGTCCGCTATCCGCATTATGAATATCTTTATCAACTCTAATTTTGTCGGACACCACTTCTATATCAACCAAATCATCTAATACTTCGTTTTTTATAGAACCCTCTTGCTTTTTTTTGCCAATAAAAATATCAACATCATCGAATAATTTTTTGTTTTTATCTTCGGCTTTATCTTGTGCAGTAGATGTTCCACTGCTAGCAGGTTTTCCACCTTGGCTTTTGCCCGAATTTTTAGCATCACTATCACCAGTACGAGGGGCATTTCCGCCACCCTTCACATTGGAAGTAGTCTTTGTATTTGCAGATGGTTTTTTAGTTGAAGTTGCTGAAACATCAACTTCTTTTTTCTTTTTAGTGTCTTCCTTTTTATCTTTATTTTCTTTTCCTGCAGAAACTTCATCTATTGTAGATTTTATTAGATTTTCAGATTTTAATATATCTACTTCTTGTTCTTTTTCTAATTCTTTATAAAATTGTTCAGTTTGCTCTCTATCTTTAGTAATATCTTGTGCTTTTGCATTATCACGTTTGCACACTTCTTCATTTTCGCGAACCATTTGTCTAATCTTTGATATAGAAAGTTGCAATTCATCTTCATTAATAAGAATTTTGCGAACATCAGAACTTGTAAATCCCTTAGTGGTTATTTCTTGTGCAAGTCCGCCAATAATACCTTCTTGTATTATTTGATTAGGGTCAAAACGAACACCTGCCATTTGAGAAATTTCTATAGGCAACACCGCTTTAAATCGTTGATAATATTGTGATTTAATTGCTCGTAATTTGGTTAAAAATTCTTCTTGTTGCTCAACAGTTAAATCTTGCATATACACATCAATATAACTATCTAAAATTTCATTAACACTTTTTTGGAAAAATGGTCTTGAAATTATTACAAAATTATGTTTTTCAGCCAAATCTTTTTTTACCGAAGATTTTACTTTCCCGCCAAATTCCTTATATTCAGCAAGCACAGATAAAACAGCCTCAAAATAATCCGCATCAATACTTTCCAATTGTTTTTCTTTTAATATTAAAGCATTTTGAACCAAATAATCAATTTTTAACTTTTCAACAAGATTGTAATACAGTGCAATACTTAATTCGTCCATATCAAATATTGATAACGCTTCGCCATCATTTTCGATTGAGATATTATATTTTTCATATAAAGCATTGCGGTTAAAGTCCTTATCAGGAATAATAACCTCATCTAAAATGTATTCATTAATATTACTGTATGCACCACTATTAAAATCTCTATTAGATTGATAAGGTATTTTTTCCAACAATTTAAATATTGCCTTATTATCTTCTATAGTTAAAATAAAATGGAAAAACGAATCCGCCTTAACCTTACTACGAATTAAATCAGCCCCCTCAATAATTTCAACTATCACTTTTGGCATTTTAATAAGTTCTTCAACAATTTTTGAATTGATTACATACAATCCATTTTCATTAAAATCACCTAACATTTTACCAAATGCAACTTTACGCATCAAATTGCTAATGTGGTAGTTAATATCATCTTTATTGTCGATATAACCTTTTTCACTATCAAATTTAACAAACTTTTTAACAGCCATTACAATCTCCTTAATTAAGTATATCATTTAAAAATAAAAAAATCAACAAAATTTTAATAGCATAAAAATAAAATTATTACAAAAAAAGACTTCTACCAACTAGATAGAAGCCTTTTTATTTAATTGTCAACTATGCAGCAATTAAAGGAATAATAATACCTAAAATTACTAAACCTAGGAAAACAAAATATAAAACTTTCCAAGAAGTAGTTTTGTGACGAGCATATTTCCAAGCAAGTATAGCAACAATGCCAACCATAATAGCAGTCGCAAATCCTTGCAATACACCAACAGCAGTAGCCAACTTGGTAGCGTCAATTAATGATAAAATCGCAGCCACTAAATACAATACTGCAGCAGTAGCCATTGTATAAAATGAAAACTTATTTAGCCCCCAACCAGTCCTTCTTGTTGTGGTAGTTGTAGTTTTTTCTGCCATAAAAATTCCCTCCTTAAATATATTATACATATATTCTTAAATTTCTCAAAATGTTTTTATTAAATTATTTTTATATTTTTAAAAATTATTCTTCGCTTGAAGCCAATTTCTTTTGTTGGTCTGCAATTGCAAGTGCCTCAAACATCTCGTCCAAATCTCCGTCCATAAAGTTTAGAATATTATATAAACTTAAGCCAATACGGTGGTCAGTTACACGACCTTGCGGGAAATTATAAGTTCTAATACGCTCACTTCTATCCCCAGTACCTATTTGAGATTTACGATTATCTTTGTATTCTGCATCTTTTTGTTGTTGATAATAATCGTATAATTTTGCACGCAACATCATAAATGCTTTTTCCTTGTTTTGAGTTTGGCTACGTTCGTCTTGACAAGCCACAACAATACCAGTTGGAGCGTGAGTAAGACGAATTGCACTTTCAGTTTTGTTAACGTGTTGACCACCAGCACCAGATGCACGATAAAGGTCAATACGAATATCCTTCATATCAAGTTCAACGTCCACTTCTTCCGCTTCCGGCAAAACCGCCACAGTTGCTGTAGATGTATGCACACGACCTTGACTTTCGGTTTCTGGTACACGTTGCACACGATGAACACCACTTTCATACTTAAATGTTGCGTATGCATTTTTACCCTTAATCATAACCATAGCATACTTAACTCCGCCAAGTTCAGTTTCTTCAATATCAAGCACTTCAAACTTAAACTTGTGACTATCGCAATACATCTTGTACATACGCATCAATGAGTGAGCAAACAATGACGATTCCTCACCACCAGCACCGCCACGAAATTCCATAATAACGTTTTTAGTATCATTTTCATCTTTAGGAAGTAGTAAAATCTTTAAATCTTCTTCACTTTTCTTTAAAGCCTCTTTAAGATTTTGAATTTCTTCCTTTAACATATCACGCATTTCAGTGTCAGTTTCCATTTCAAGCATTTGTTCGTTTTCTGCAATATCACTTTCAAACTTAACATATTTATCATATTCTTCCACTATAGGTTGAAGCCCGCTATGTTCTTTAACACGTTTTTGCCATTCTTTATTGTCAGCAATAATTTCAGGATTAATAATATCTTGACTTAACACTTCATACCTTGCTTTAATATCTTTTAATTTAGATAACATAATTACTCCTTTTAATTTTATTTTAACTCTTCCATAAATTCAACTTTTTTATTTGTTGATATAGCATATTCAATTTCACTTTTAGTACTTTCGCCAATATAACCATTTTTATTAATTACAAATATTTCATCACTCATATCAATACGACGCTTATGCATATCATCTAGCATTGCCTTTGTTTTAGTCAAAGTTCCCTCGTCCATATTTTCCCAAACTTCGTTATCGCCACTATGACCAAACAATCCAACGCTAAGCACAATATTACCTTCCAACGTAAGACGCTTTTGTTCTCGCAAAAATTCTTCTTTAAATCTTGTGCTTCCACATAATGTTATCACTTTATATTTACCTATCATAATATCCCCCTACACTTTAACAATAACCACTCTATCGTTATTGTTATAATCTTTAATTACTTGTATATCTTTTGCAATATCCTTAAACATATTAGTCACCGCTTCGCCTTGATTGTATCCAATTTCCATCAATAAAACTCCGCCATCTAACAAATAGTTCTTAATATTACTTGCAATCTGACGATAAAAATCAAGTCCGTCAGTTCCGCCATCTAATGCAATATTAGGGTCATGTTCAGTCACTTCCCTATCAAGAGTTTTAACCACTTCCGTTTCGATATATGGTGGATTAGTTACAATTACATTAAACTTGCCTTGAACTTTACTAAACATATTAGACTGATACATATCAACTTTAACATTATGTTTTTTTACATTTTTCCTGGCTACTTTTAATGCTTGTTTGCTAATATCACAGCCCTCAACGTAAGCATCAACACTTTTTACAATACTAATTGCTACACAACCACTACCAGTACACAGGTCAAGTACTCGGTCATTTGGATTTATCACTTTTAATGCCTCATCTACCAAAAGTTCAGTATCAAAGCGTGGTGACAAAACGTGCTTATTAATCACAAACTCATTTTCGCAAAAATAAGCTTTACCAAATATTTTGGTTATAGGTTTATATTTGCATCTATCCTTAATTTTTTTAATAACACTATTATATTGCTTTTTAGTTAAATCACGTGTACTTAAAGGAATTTCAGTAATCGGTATATTTAATTCATAACTTATAATATAATCTGCATCTCTTTCATCAATTCCCGCAAGGTTAAGGCGATTTTTAGCAATTTTTCTTAAAATATTTAATCTACACATACTATTCTCTTTTGCATATATTTTTAAAATACATAAAAAAAGTATCCAGCCTCTTCAAACCTAAAATAAGATGTGAAAAAACTAGATACTTGACTTTGCTATTTATTTTCTAAGTTATGTTTCTTTCTAAACTTATCAGCACGACCCTTAACGTCAACAACTTTATCGCCCTTACCTGTAAAGAATGGGTGACAAGCACTACAGATTTCTAACTTAACTTCATCACCAGCCATAGTAGATGCACCTTCCCATTTATTTCCGCAAGCACATACAAAGGTAACTTTGTGATAGTTTGGATGTATATTTTGTTGCATATCTTCTTCTCCTACATAATATTTTTTTGCTAAAACATTATAAATGAAAAAAATGCAATTGTCAACCCTTTTTATAAATTTATTTAATTTTTCTTAACCATTAACCGCCTTAACTACTTTTTGACCAACAATATCAATATCCCCCGCACCTACAAATATAACACAATCATTGTCGTTAAAAGGTTTGATACGTAACCATTGTTTTAATTGATTAATGTTTTTAATATATGTAGCATTATCTAAGTATTTACACAAATTTTTAGCACTATAGCCTTTTGATTTATGTTCACGAGCAGGATATTCTTTATATATTAACAAATTGTCAACATCTTTAAACACTCTTATAAAATCTTGACACAATATTTTAGTGCGTGAATATGTGTGTGGTTGAAATATTAAATAAATATCCTTATATCTAGACTTTAAACTATCATACAAACTTTTAATTTCACTGGGGTGATGAGCATAATCAGTAATCACATCAACTGTACCAATTTTTCCAAGTTTTTGACATCTCCTGCCCGCAGATGTAAAAGTTTTTAATGCTTTAAATATTTTGCTATATGATAATCCTAAATATTCACACACGCCAACCGCCACCGAGGCATTATTGATATTGTGTTCGCCATATACATTGTTAAGCACAAATTCTTTTTCATCAACACTAAACTTGTTAGCACTAATAATTTTAGGCGACTTGATTTTAAAACATTTATTTTTTATACACTTTGTTGTAGGATTATCAAAAACAAACCTGGTATTACAATGTTTTAAAAACACTTTAAAAGCATTTCGTAAATTATACATATTTTGATAGCAATCTAAATGGTCGTTGTCAATATTTAATACAATCCCTATATCGCAATCAAATTTAAGAAAACTACGGTTATATTCACAACATTCTAGTACTAAATATTCATCATCAGCATTCAGCCTTGCACCAATTATATCAGCCCCTATATGACAAGATACACTTTTGCCACATTCACGTAATATATGATAAATCATAGCACTTGTAGTAGTTTTACCGTGCGTGCCACTAACACCTATCACACATTTATAATTTTTGATTATTGCAGATACCAAATCAGCACGTTCAATTGTTTTAATTCCTCTTTTAGCCGCTTCACATAATTCAACATTATGCCTATCAACAGCACTAGTATAAACAACCAAATCAGCACCCGCAACATTTTTTCGTTTATGCTTAATATGCACATCTATGCCATTATTTTTGCAAATGGTAGTATATTTATTTTTATTTATATCACTGCCGCTAACACGAATACCCATATCTTTACAATAAATGGCTAGCAAGTACATACTAACTCCGCCAACACCAATAAAATGTATATGCTTAAAATTACTTAATTTAATATTATCCATACTAAATTATATGAAATCATACCCGTCCAAGTGATAAATTTACTACTCAAATTTATTTAATTTTATCAATTTTTTAAGAGCAATCTCTAAATTCTTAATATCATCAATAGTATTTTCAGCCGACAAAGATACACGCACCATACCCCTATTGCTTGTTCCAAAATGTTTATGCACAAGTGGTGCACAATGTAGTCCACTACGAGTACA
>JAZSRW010000019.1:0-9585 GCA_045538675.1 Candidatus Onthoplasma sp.
CGTGTAGCAATATAGTTGATAATCCATTTGTAAAGTACATTAATTGGGGATTGACAGAATTTAAGGTTTATAACATAATCAATAATCCTGATTCTGATGGTTTTGGTAGTGATGAATCATTATATTGTGGAAAACTAGAAAAAGACTTGTCTAACGAGTGGATTGAATTTTGGGCGTTAAGAGATGAAGATTATGTTAAGTATGTTTTAAATGAATGTGAGAGTGTGAGAAAGAAAACTCCTAAGGATATTGAACGTTATAATAATTTATTAGCAAAACGTATTGCAGAACTTCAATCAGAACATACACAACGGATTGATGATGTTAATAAAAAACTTGAAAAATATAATAATATAGAGCAACTTATTAAAAATGTAAAAGGCGACTTACAAGTTTAGGAGGAATTTATGGACACGGAAATGTTTAAAGAATTTTTAAAAGACAATGGATATAATTGGTCGGGATACATTGCTGAATATTATGGTAGGGATTGTGAGCAATTTAAAATTTGTGATGAATTTGCATTAGCGGGTTTAAATAACAAATACATATTGTTAGGTTCACACTATGATTGGGATGAAGATGATGGGTATATTAAAGTTAATGACCACCAATTTATAAAATATATAAAGCATACTGACATAATGTTTAGAGTATATACAAGAAATAAAAGTGGTAATTTTGAATTAGAAAAAGACTTGTCCGCTGAATGGGTTAGATATCAAGCATTAAACATTAAAGACTATGTCAAGGATACGCTGCCTTATACAAGACATATACAAGTAAGTTATCCAAAACGCATTCAGGAAAGAAAAAACCTATTAGCACAAGAAATTGAACTTCTTACAAAGTCGACAAACGACACAATTAGAGAAATGGAAGACACTATTTTCTTAAGTAAGATGGTTGAAGAGGTTTTAGGTAAAGTGCAACAAGAAAGATTGATTAAAAGGCAAATTGAACTTGGTGCAAAAGACAATTTTAAAGATACTACTAGTAACGACGCGTGTTTACAACATTTAACAGACACTTTTGGAAGTAGAAAATAATTTACTAGTTTAAAAATTTAGATAAAACAAATAATTAACATAAGATTAGGAGAAAAATATGGGAAACTTTGTGCATTTGCACGTGCATAGTGAATACAGCATTTTGGACGGGGCGGCTAGAGTTAGCGATTTGGTAAGTCGTGCAAAAGAATTAGGTATGCCTGCGGTGGCTATTACTGACCACGGCAATATGTTTGCGTCATGTAAGTTTTTTGATGAGTGTAAAAAGCAAGGTGTAAAACCTATATTTGGTTGTGAATTTTATGTATGTGATGACCTTACTGTTAAGCAAGGTAAAACCAAACTTAACCATTTGGTATTGCTAGTTAAAAACGAGCAAGGATATAAGAGTATATCTAAACTTAATGCAATTGCATATCGTGATGGCTTTTACTATAAACCTCGTATCGACCTTAAAACTTTGGAAGAATACAGTGAAGGGTTAGTATGTTTAAGTGCATGTGTGGCGGGCGATATCCCACAAGCCATATTGCATGGTGACTTTGAAGAGGCAGAACGTTTGGTTCAATGGTTTAAACGTGTGTTTGGTGACGATTTTTATATCGAACTTCAAAACCACGGAATTGCCGATCAGTTGACTGTTTTGCCATACCTAAAAGAGTATGCTAAAAAGTATAATATCAAAACGGTTATCACCAACGACGTGCATTATGTAAACAAAGAAGATGCTGAAATGCAAGACGTAGCAATGTGTGTTGCAATGCAAAAAACTATTGATGACCCTAATCGTATGAAGTTTGAAAATGACGAATTTTATTTTAAGTCATACGAAGAAATGGCAAGCGTTTTCCCTGATGATTTAGAGTCGATTGAAAATACATTAGAGGTGGCGGAAAAGTGTAATTATGGCTTTGTATATGGTCACTATCTGTTTCCTAGATATGTGCCAGCCGACGGCTCAACGCCTAAAGAATATTTGTTAAAGTTAATTCATGACGGTATTATTAAAAAGTATGGTGAATTTACACCAGAAATTGAAGCACGTATCGAAAGTGAAATGGCGGTTATTGAAAAGCAAGGATTTATTGAATATTTCCTAATTGTGTGGGACTATATCAATGCGGCACGTAGTATGGGTATTTCGGTTGGACCTGGACGTGGATCGGGTGCTGGTAGTTTGATTGCTTATGCTATCGGTATTACCAATATTGACCCATTAAGATATGACCTGATTTTCGAACGTTTCCTACACAGCGAACGTGTAACAGCACCTGACTTTGATATCGACTTTGAAGATGTGCGACGTGAAGAAGTTATTGATTATGTTAAGGGTAAATATGGCGAAAATCGTATTGCACGTATTATCACATTTGGTACAATGGCGGCTAAGAACGTTATCAAGGACGTTGGACGTGTAATGCGTGTACCATATTCAAAGTTAGATAAAATTACTAAAAATATTCCAAAACTTAAATCTCCAATTTTGCCTAAATGTTTTGGCTTTGACCCTAAGGCAGGACCAGACCAAGTAGTGCAAGAATTGGTGGATATGTACAACGAAGATGAGGAAATTAAAAAGGTTGTAGATATTGCTGTTAAACTTGAAGACTTCCCTAGGCAGACTTCTACTCACGCTTGTGGGGTAATTATTGGTGCGGATATACTAGATAAACACGTTCCACTTGCACGTAATGGTGACGATATTACTACTCAATATGAAGGTGCCGAAATGGAACACTTGGGCCACCTTAAAATGGACTTTTTGGGTCTACGAAACTTAAGTGATATCAAGGCGTGCCAACGCTATGTTAAGAAAAATCACGGGGTTGACATTGACTTTGATAAGTGTACGTATGATGACCCTAATGTTTATAGATTAATTTCAACAGGGGACACCGAAGGTATATTCCAAATCGAAAGTGGCGGGTTCCAAAACTTTATGAAGGAGTTGCAACCAACTTGTTTGGAAGATATTATTGCGGCGGTGTCGTTGTATCGACCTGGACCTATGGATAGTATTCCACGTTATGTTCACAACAAGCACCACCCAGAGGATACAACCTACGACCACCCAATACTTGAGCCGATTTTGAAAGTAACATATGGCTGTATTGTATATCAAGAGCAAGTTATGAAAATCTGTCAAGAAATGGGCGGATTTACGCTAGGACAAGCAGATATGGTGCGTCGTGCGATGGGTAAAAAGAAAGAAGAAGAAATGGCAAAAATGAGCGGTAAGTTCATTTATGGCGAACCAGAACACTATGAAGGCGATAAGTTTGTTGCCGAAATTGAAGGTGCATTAAAACGTGGTGTTCCACAAGATATTGCTGAAAAAATTTGGGCAGAAATGGCGGGCTTTGCAAAGTATGCGTTTAACAAATCTCACGCAGCAGCGTATTCACTTATTACCTATCAAACTGCATATTTAAAAACCTATTACATGCCAGAATTTATTACTGCAATCTTAAACAATCGTATTACCAATATCGATAAGATTAAATTTTATGTGGCATATGCTAAACAAAAGAAATTAGAAGTGTTACCACCTGATATTAATAAGAGTGAAACATATTTTTCAACCGACGGCAAGTCAATTCGTTTTGGTATTGCTGCACTTAAAAATGTTGGTGTAAGTGTGGTTGATGAAATTATTGCCGAACGTGAACGTGGTGGTGATTTTAAAGACCTTATGGATTTTGTAACCAGAGTTGATGGTCAAGCATTAAATAAGCGTTGTATCGAGAGTTTAATTCAAGCAGGTGCATTTGACTGCTTTGGCAAAACTCGTAGTCAACTCATGAGCGTGTACACTATTGCAATTAATCGTGCACTTGACGCTAAAAAGCGTGCTATGAGTGGTCAAATGGATATGTTTGGCAGTTTGTTTAGCGAAACTGAAGGTGTTGATGATTTGGAATATCCAGATATGCCTGAATATGTAAACAAGGTTAAACTTCATATGGAAAAGGAAATTGCAGGTGTGTATTTATCAGGTCACCCGCTTGACGAATATGCTAGCCGAATGCAAGGCTTTTCAATGAATAGTTCGATGATTAGTTCTAATGATGACGAAGAAGGTGCTGTTAGCAACGATGACTATGATGAGGTGGAAACAGGACTTAAAGACGGCGACGTTGTTACTTGTGGTGGCGTGGTTACAATGGTTAAACCTGTACAAACAAAAACAGGTCAAAAAATGGCTATTGCTACAATCGAAGATATGCTTGGCACTTTTGATATTGTACTATTCCCTAAAGTGTATGAAAAGTTTAAGGAAGTATTGCAAGAGGAAGCAATCGTTGCCATAAAGGGTAAAGTTTCAGTACGTGATGGTTTGAGTACAAGCATAAATGTTGAATTTATGGAAAGTATGTTAGGCGAAAGTATTGAAGAGCAACCTACAAATGAAAACAATCAAGAAGTTGAACAAGTTCAAGAAAAACTTCCATTATTACGTTTGTGTTTAATTTATGATGTAAGTAATAAGGAATTTCATAGTCAAGTTTGCGAACTGCTTAAGGAATATCCAGGCGAAAGTGATGTGTACCTAAAAGATGAAATAACTGGTGCAAGATACAAATTGCCTCAAAAGGTGGAAATTCGTCAATCACTTCGTTACGAACTTGAAAGTATGCTAGGTAGCGACAATATAATAATTGCATAAAATAATTAAGGCTTTAAGAATTTTCTTAAGGTCTTTTTTGTTGTAAATTTTTAAAAAGTAGGTATTGACAAGGTAGTATATATGTGGTATAATGCAATTAAATTTAAGGAGAAATTATGAAATACACAATTGAGCAATTAGATAACGGGTCAAGAGTTTTAACTAGATGTGAAGGTGATTTTGTTAAGGAATTGCCATACCTTTTAACAAAGGTTGATGCAATAGGTCCTAGATGTGTTGATGGATTTGCTAGATTAAAAGAGGTGGTTATACCTAAGCATATCAAATATATTGGAGAATATGCATTTGCTTGTTGCGGCCTTGAAAAAGTTGTATTTGAAAATGATACAATCAAGATTGATAGGGGTGCTTTTTCAAATAATAATATAACTGAAATAGATTTACCTGCAAAGGGAATGGTTTTTCCATGTGCATTTTCATATAATAAGATTGAACATTTATTTATTCCTAAAAACTGTACTTTGGTAAATGGTGCTTTTAGGGATATGCCAAATTTGAAATCAGTAGAAATTGAAGATGGATTTAATGGCGTTACGGGAGAAATGTTTGTAATGTGTGAATCTTTACAACAAGTAAAAGTACCTAGTTCTCTTAAAAAGATTGGGGAGAAAATGTTTGCAAACTGCAAATCTCTACAATCAATCAAAATACCAGAAGGTGTAGAAAGTATTGGAGATTATGCATTTGGTGGTTGTAGGGAATTACAACAAGTTAAATTGCCATCAACCTTGTGCAATATAGATTCAGAGGCCTTTATGCATTGTAAACAAATTGATAGGATAACAATGCCTAAGGGTTGCAAATTTAATCCAGATGCAATCGAACATGGTGTAAAAATTAATATGATTGACTATAAAGAACAACGCATAATTAAAAATTTGATTGATTTCTTTTCAAAGACCACAACTATTAATGATTTAAACAGTGAAGAAGTTGTTGATTGGTTGCAAAAGTACGAAGTTAAAGATGATTGCACAGAAACACAACACGAAACTTTAAATCAATAAAATATGAGGACTTTAAGAACGATCTTAAAGTCTTTTTTATGAAATATTTGACAATATATTAACAAAATGATAAAATATAAATAGGAGGCAACTTATGGATGAATTTAAACAGCAAGACACACACCAAGTTTCAACCAAATCACGCTTAGTAGCATTTTTATTGTGTTACATATTTGGAATGTTTGGAGCTCATAGATTTTATGTTGGCAAAAAATTTACAGCAGTGTTATATATTTTAACTATGGGATTATTTGGAATAGGTTTGATAGTTGACACCTTAAAGATTATTTTAGGCAAGTTTAGAGATGTTGAAGACAATTTAATTACTAAATGGATTGAAGATTAATAAATCAAGACTTTAAGAATTATCTTAAGGTCTTTTTTGTTTTTAAAGTGTTTGACATTAAGGTGGTGGCGTGATATAATAATTTTTAAGGAGAAAGGGTATGAAATTTATTAAGTGGTTTTTTAATTATGGTATAAAATATCGCAAACAAGTCGAAAAATATGAAGATAATAATCGAACAATAGGCCCAATAGCCAACTTTATTGTATTGGTTTTTACAACTGCTATTCCACTACTAGCATTATGGGGTGTGTTTGCTCTTAATTGGGGAGATTTATGGCCAGTGAATTTATTGTGCATAGCTCTTGCATTTGGTTCTATCTTTAAAGTGCCGTCCGAACTTATGATTTTTAGCCTTGTAGCAATAAGACACGGAATTAAAACACGTATTGAAAATAAAGTGGAAAGTTTGGCAAACGAACATTTGGAAGATGGCAATATTGGTAAAGAGATAGTTGAACAAACTATTACTAATCGTAAAGGCAAACGCACCAAACCTGTTTGGGATTTTATTATTGGAACAATAGGCATTTTGTTGTCAATAGGTGTTGTAATTGCATTTGTTGTATTATTCTTCTGGTTCTTAGCAAATATTGGATAAAAAATTACTCGGCAGTCAAATGCTGAGTTTTTATTTTATATAGTATATAATGTTTTTTTATGTTAATAAATTAAATAAACAAATTTTTTTGTCAAAAACTATTGATTAATTTTTTAAAGTGTGATATTATAAGTGCGTATGTAAAACCATACCTTGTCTTAAATTTTATGTTTAAGACCGAAAAGTCCAAAAGGAGGTTAATATGAACAAGTACGAACTTATGTACATTTTAGTTAATAGTGCTAGCGATGAAGAAAAACACGCTATGATTGAAAAAATCAACGCACTTATTACTAAAAATGGTGGAGTTGTGGACAGTGTTGACAAAATTGGTAGCAAGAAATTGGCATACGAAATCAACAAAAAGCATGACGGATATTATGTTTTAGTTAATTTCACTGCTGAAAGTAGTGTTCCAGCAACAATCACTAACACACTAAGAATTACTGAAGGCGTTTTACGTTATATCGTAGTAGCAAAATAGTTTGCTAAAAGGAGCAATTTATGAACAAAGTATTTTTAATCGGAAATCTTACAAGAGATCCAGAATTATCTACCACAAATTCAGGTATTTCTGTTTGCAGAATATCTATTGCGGTATCTCGTCGTTTTGCTAATGCTGACGGCTCTAGAGAAACTGATTTCTTTAACGTAGTTGCTTGGCGTGCAATCGCTGAAAACTGTGCTAAGTATCTAAAGAAGGGTAGCAAAATTGCCGTTATGGGTAGTATTCAAAACCGTTCTTATGAAGGTACTGACGGAACTAAGCGTTACACAACTGATATAACTGCTGAAGAAATCGAATTCTTGTCAACCAAGGGTGACGAAACTGCATCTGATAGTGCTATGCATACTGAACCAGATACAGGTTTGCAACCAATTGATGATGACGATAATACTTTACCATTCTAGTAAAGTATATGTGTGTCGAATACACAACTAAATTAATATAAGGAGTACACTATGAGTGAAGAATTACAAACTGTAGTTGCTGAAAGCACAGAAGTTGCTCAAGCACCAGTAGAAAAAAAGAAATTTTTCAAGCACAAAAACAAGAAAAAAGTTTGCTTGTTCTGTGAAAATAAGGATAAAGTTGTAGATTATAAGGATATTGCTACACTTCGTAAATTTGTTACAGAAAAGGGTAAGATTTTACCTTCACGTCAAACTGGCACTTGTCCTAAGCACCAACGTGCTATCACAGTTGCAGTTAAGCGTGCTAGAAATATTGCATTATTACCATTTAGAGGTGAGTAAAAATAAAAGACAGATTTATATCTGTCTTTTTTTATTTAGTTTTTCTTTTAAAAAATGCTTTGCACATCGACCAAGTTTGTTTAAATTCTTTGTTTGGTAGGTATGCAATTATTAATAATATCGCACATAAAGGTATGCAAGTTGCAAATTTAGCCAACAATAACCAAATTCCTCCATCTGGAATAAATGAACACACTATATAACATATTGTACCAATCAAAATCATAATAAGCACATCAATTATAAATGTTTTAAAATAATTCCATAAAGACTTTTTAAAATAATGTTTAAATAAGATTAAAGGTTCGCTCCATATAGGTGCAATTATTCCACTTATAATGGTTCCAATAATAATGCCATTAATACCTATCCAATATCCTAAAATTATAGATAAAATTAAATTGCTAAACGCTTCTAATATTGGAGAAAATCTATTTTGATAGAATAGTCCGGCAGAATCCTTAAAAATTCCATTACAAGCACGAATTCTTATAACATAATAACTGACACACATTAACATTACAGATGACATCTTTAAAATATATACTCCGCCACCGGTCCAAAGTTTTACAAAGGGTTGTAATAGAACTATTAAGCAAATGGTGGTAAACGTTGAAAGAAATGAAAATATAAAGTTTAGTTGTTTGTATTTTTGATATACATACTCTTTATCTTGACTAGCTATTAAATTTCCTACACTGCTTGTAAGTGCGTTTATAAATAATGAGAATATACCGGCAATAGTTGAGATTATCATATAATAATTAGAATAAGCACCAAGTGCTACAATGCTAATGATTGCTGATATTAAGATGTTATCAGTTGAAAATACTACAACACTACCGATTTTATGCATACTTAACGCTGAAATATTTTTGTATATGTCTTTTTTTGTTTGAGGGTCTAATGGTTGTGCATATCCATTTATATTCGGAAATAACTTGTTTGCAGATATATGTATTAGAACGCACTCTATTGCTGTAAATAAAATGCTGACAGAGAAATAAATATAGTAATTTTTTAAAGCAAATAAAACGATTATTTGAATGATTGACATTCCAAACAAACAAACAGTTTTTACTTTATTTTCAATATCATTGCGTTGATATGCAAACAACAATGAACGTTTGTGGGCAGATAGGTAACCGATTAATGTATTAATGAGATATAGAATGTATAGAATATAAATATTTATATCTACGCTAACTTCACCATTGATTAAAAATCTTAGTACTGGGATAAGGGATAATCCTAAAACAATAACTACTATTGATATTATGTAATAGAATTTTTTGTATAAATTTTGTAAGGATTTAACCTTTTCAGTGTCGCCATCAGCAATAGGTTTATACATGTTAAATACAATGGCACTACCAATTCCAAGTTCTGCAAGGTTTAAAAATGTGAATACGTTAGTAAATAATCCATTTAAGCCTAAATATTCAGCCCCCATTAGATATATTAAAGCAGTGCGTAAAACAAACTGCAATACTATTTGTATTGTATATTTTATAGTATTAAATAATAAGTTTCTTTTTATATTACTAGTTCGTGACATTTTCCACTTCAATTATTATTTATTTTTTCTTATTTTTAATAAGATTATAAATATCCATCTAAAATTTTTAAATACAAACTCTTTAATTCCTTTATTGTTAACTTTAGGATAAAGAGAT
>JAZSRW010000088.1:0-15679 GCA_045538675.1 Candidatus Onthoplasma sp.
ATCAATATCTCATCAAATTTTTCTGAATATAAAATTCTTAAAGTTTTGTTATCATATTTAGCAAATATCTTTGGTAATCCATCTTTTATCACATTAAATTTATCACTAATTTTTTTAATGTTTTTATTTTTATAAGTAAAAGAGATTTCTATTTGATACGATTGATATTTAACATTTTCAATATCCAATCTTTTTGCAAATGCTTTACACTCAATAGCATCTTCTAACCACTTTTTTATTTCCAAGTTTCTTTTTGCATTTTTATTGTAAATATATAACAAACTTGATAATATAAAAGCACAGAAAATGATTGTAAAAACAACGCTAATAATCTCTTTCAAATTTAAAACATTTAAAATGATAGCCACTATTATAAATAAAAATGCTATTGAAACTATTATAGTTGACACTATAAGTAAAACTTTTAAAATTTGTTGTTTCTTATCTGTTTGAGTTTTTCCATATTTTAATGAAGACTCAATTTGATTAATATTATACATTTTACTCCCCATCTTTTAGAAATCTTTCGCATTTGTCGGTGTAGATTATGCCGTCAAGGTGGTCGTATTCGTGGCAAAGAGCAATAGCGGTGTAATCTGTTCCGCTAAAAGTAAATTCGTTACCACTACGGTCAAGTGCCTTAACTGTTACGTGCATAGGGCGTTTAACATAGCCATAAGGCATTTTAACACTCAAACAACCTTCCACTTGGTGTTGCTCGCCTGATTGCTTAATAATCTCAGGATTGATAAATTCAAGGTATGCTCCATTAATGTTAATTACAAAAATGCGTTTAAGCACCCCCACTTGCACAGCAGCAAGGCCTGAGCCATTAGCGTTAAGCACAGTTTCCTTCATATCATCAAGTAACTCTATAATTTTATCATCAATAAATTTAACATCTCTTGACTTCTTTCGTATAAAAGGGTCAGTATGTTGCACAATTTCACGTATTGCCATAATTTTCTCCTATCGTAAATTATTTGGATTGTGTTCAATAAATATTGACACGTCCTTTTCTATAATATCAGCAATGTTATATATATCACTCACCAAGTTATCACTTAGACCTACACGCATAAGTATTTGATACCTATACTTTCGTTGAATACGTTTAACTGGTGCGGGCATTGCTTGTAAAAACATAAACATTGTACCATATTTTTCCTTTAATTTCAATGCCCTATCGTAAATTTTTTTGGTAGTTTGAATACATCTTTGCTCATCTTCGCTACTAACCAAAATTCTTAGTATATGACTAAATGGCGGGAACATTGTAGTTTCCCTTAAATTAATTTCTTTATTGTAAAAACCAACATAATCATATTGACTGGCAAATCTATACACATAGTGCTTTGGTGCATAGGTTTGAAGTACCACAAAACCATCGTTATTCTTACGCCCTGTACGCCCTGCAACTTGCGTTACCAGTTGGAAAGTTCGCTCTGTTGACCTATAATCGCTGGTATACAAACTAACATCTGCGTCCAATATTCCTACAAAAGCAACATTAGGATAGTCGTGTCCTTTTGCAATCATTTGCGTCCCAACTAAAATGCTAGGACTAGTTTGACTGAATTGCATAAGTATCTTCTTATGTCCATCTTTTTGCCTTGTTGTATCATTATCCATACGGAAAATAGGGATATTAGGGAAAATTTCTTGCAGTTCGTTTACCACTCTTTGAGTACCTAACGCACCATACTTGATTGATGTTGATTTACATTGTGGACAATTACGTAACGCCCTGTATCGCTTACCGCAAAAATGACACTTTAATTCTTCTTCCGTTGAGTGATATACCAGCGACACCGCACAATCATCACATTTTGCAATATAGCCACACTCACGGCACATCATAAATGATGCATAACCACGACGGTTGATAAATAATATTGCTTGTTTACCATTATCCACACACTCTTTAAGTTTTGCAATCAACAATCTACTATAAGGTGAAGTATTGCCATCAAGCACTTCGTTTAGCATATCTACTACTTGAATGCATGGCATTTCAAGATTGTTTACACGCTCGTTAAGTTCAATTAACTTAAACTCGCCATTAAGTGCCTTTTGATAACTTTCAATCTTTGGCGTAGCACTGCCCAAAATTACTGGTGCATTATTATATTTTCCACGCCAAATTGCAACATCTTCAGTGATATATCGTGGGTTACTTTCACTTACATACGAATTGTCGTGTTCCTCATCAATGATAATAACTCCAAGATTTTCAACCGGTGCAAAAATGGCCGACCTTGCACCCAGCACAACCTTAGCCTCGCCCTTAAATATACGTTGCCATTCATCAAACTTTTCGCCATCACTAAGTCCGCTATGAAGCACCGCCACATTATTAGGAAAACGTGATGTAAACCTATTTAGCATTTGCGGTGTAAGTGAAATTTCAGGCACTAGCATAATAGCAGTTTTACCTTGACTTAATTGTGACTCAATCACATTCATATACACTTCGGTTTTACCACTACCAGTAACACCTTTTAGTAGATATGTTTCGGCACTAGATAAAATAGTATCCACCGCATATTGTTGACCCTTATTTAATTTAACACGTTTATCAGCCAATGCTTCACTACTAGGTGTGCGGTTTTGATGCATAATTTCAATTTGCACCAAACCTTTGTCAATCAAACCTTTAACAGCACTTGCACCAAATTTTTCGCTTAATTTACTACGTACTTCCTCGCCTTTTTCGTTTAAATAATTAAGAACAGCAATTTGCGACTTTGCATTCTTGTTCATACTAGGCAAAATCTCAGCCAAATCGCCAGTAAACTTAATTACTTCAAACGTCTTTTCCCTAACTGTGTCATTACGAATACTTGCAGGAAGTATCAATTTAAAAATATCCGCTTTACGCAAAAAGAACCGACTTGACATAAAGTCGGTTAATTCAACTAACTCTGGTTTAATTAAAGGTAAATCATCAAGATTTTCCTTAATTGTTTTTAATTTAGATTTATCAAAGTCCGTATCGTCTTTAAGTTTTAGTACATAGCCAAGTACTAACCTATTTGCAAATGGTACACGCACACGCATACCAACTTGCGTTGTTGGTAGCGCAAAATAATCATAGACTCGGTCAACCGAGTCATTAGATATGTCAACTACAACTTCTGCAATCATTATTTAACTTTTTCAGCTACTACCTTGCCAGAATGAACTTCCTTGCAGGCATATTCAATAGCAAGGTTAGAACTTCCGTTTAATAACGTAGGGATTTTACTCTCTAACTCCTTAGCCCTTGCTCCAATAATAATTGTTGCAGTGTACACATTACCTATTTTTTTAGCAATCTCATCAATAGGTGGCTCAAATAACATAATAAATTCCCCCTTAAACTAGGAAACACATATTAATAACATTAATATCTTTCCCCTTATTTACACGTAATCATACCACAAAAACAAAAATGTGTAAAGCAAAATAACCCTATATTTAAGATTTTTTTTGTAATTTACTTGACATTTATATCACTATTTATTAAATTTTTATAAAAGGGGTGGTGCACTTTTATGTCAAACAAAGAATTTGATTTGCAAAAAGATTTACAGGATTTTCAAAACTTTTTGGATGTTACAAAATTTTTAGAAAAAAATAATATTGGTAAAAGCCAAACTGTTAATGGAGATATTTTTATTCATTGCTTTAAACAGCCGCCACAAAATATAAGTCTTGAAGATTTTGCAAAAAAACTTTTTAAAGAAGGTGTTAGAAAATTAGATCTTAGGTCTATACTTTCAACTATTGAACTTCTACCAAAAGAAAAATATATAGAAAAAATTAAAGATGTTTCACCTCGTGGTAATTATAAAATAATTTTAAAAATACCTGAGGAAGTTGATGGAATTTTTCTAGGTAGATGCAAACAAATATATGGAGATTCCGGAAATCAATATACACAAAATTCATTTCTTGACTTCATTTCTCATAACGGTCATGGGTTAGAATTTATTCCACCAGAATTTATTGTAGGAATTGCATATAAGGATACCAATTCTCAATATCAGTTTATTCAAAATCCAAAATATTTTGATAACTCTGTTGAAAATTCTAAAAAATTGGCAGATAAACTAGAAGATATGATAAAACAAAGTGATAATCCTATTTTAGAGTATATTGCTTATGGTGGGACCCAACCAGATACTTCTCTTATGAAAAAACAAGGAATCTACGATAGCGTTAAAGGATTTTTAGACCAACGAGCAGATTACGATTACAAAAAGGACAATGAATTAATAATTTAAAAAACTTGAACACAAAATTCAAGTTTTTTGTTTTTATTATTTTTGTTTTTTACGCTTATAATGTAATAGCAATCCACCTATTAGGAACAGTATTCCAAGACCTAATAATGATAGTTTTACAATAAATGTAACATTTGCATTTATGTGCGTTGACCAATGGCTGAAATCAACATCATAATAACTTCCACCATCATTTCCGCCCAACAACTTATCAAGAACCATTTCTAGTCCAAATAAATATGGCAACATACTCAAAAAGCCAAGTCCAATTTTAGTAAACGCATTAGTTTTTATCAACCCTATCAAGCCAAACACTGCCAATATCGTATAACTATACAATGTAATCATAACACCATTAAACAAATTAAATGGTCTACTCCAATTAATTACAACCAACAACAATAGTGTTACTATCATCATACCAAAAGCATAAGTAAGTAAAAACCACTTTTTAAATTTGGTAAATTTTTGTTCACTTAAGCCAAGTTTTGTTTTATAAAACACAATAGGATAAAATACTGCTACATATCCAATCAATGTCCCTAGTACAGCGGTCAAGAACCAATCGCCCTTGGTATAAATACAACACACACCTAACAGTATACATAATGCGGTAAACATTGAAAGCGGAATTAGTATTAGTTTATGTTTTTTAATTAACTTTGGTAGATTTGTAAATGTAAATGCAAGTAGTAGTGCTGAAAGCACGAGCCAAAACCAAGTCAAACCCTTATTAATTGCCAAATCACAAATAAAACAAGGTATAAGTGCGATTGCATAAGATATATAGAAGAATAAACTCCATGACATACTAAATGCACGCCACTTTTTCGCCTCACTTTTCATCTTGTGATATTCGCTATCGTTACTGCTTTCAATAAGTTCCTTTTCACTAATATCAAGACTTTTACAAATGCTTGAAATAAGTGTGATATCTGGATAACTTACACCACGTTCCCATTTGGATACAGCGGTTACATCTATAAACAATAAATCCGCAAGTTCTTTTTGAGTAAGACCTTTTTTAATTCGACTCTCTTTAATAAACTGTCCAAACTTTTTCTTTTCCATTTTATCTCCTTTAAACTTTACACGTGTATACCAAAATTGTAGCAAGCAAATTAAAAAAAATCAACAAATTTTGCAAATTTATATATAGCCTATCACGCCACACCTTATTTTAAGATAAAATGAAAGTATGAAAATATGAAGACGGCTAACGCCTTATGAAAATATTGCTGATTTAATTATAAAAAATAAGCAAACAATGTTGCTTACTTTTTATTATATTAAATTTTAATTGTATAAAATGATTTGTAGGCTTTGTAAGTTTCGTACACGTCTACTTTACTTACAATTTCCCAAGGTGCGTGCATATTAAGTACTGGCACACCTGCGTCAATAACGTTCATACCATACTTTGCCATAATGTATGCAATTGTTCCGCCACCGCCTTCGTCAACCTTGCCCATTTCGGTTGCTTGATAAGTCACATCAGCATTATCTAGGCAATTACGAAGTGTTGCAATAAACTCTGGATTTGCATCATTAGCATCATATTTACCATAAGCACCAGTAAATTTATTAAAACTAATACCTTTAGCAAAGTGAGCATCAGTTTCATCATTAAATGGTGCAGGATTGTTAGGGTCTACCGCTGCAGTCACATCGCTTGACAACATATTTGAAAAGTTAAGTGCCCTACGTAGACGTAGTTCACTATACTCACCCTTTAGATTCATAATTTCTGCCACTGTGTTTTCAAAATATTTGCTATGCATACCAGTTGCACCAACGCTACCAATTTCTTCCTTATCAACAAACATACATATCGCTGTCGTATTTGGTGTATCTAGTTCTAGCATTGCCTTAAAACTGGTGTAGGCACAAACTCTATCGTCGTGACCATATCCCAAAATCATACTGCTATCAAGCCCACAATTACGAGCACGACCTGCTGGCACCACTTCAAATTCAGCAGAGAAGAAATCTTCTTCCTCAATTCCTTTTTCCTTTAATAAATTTAGGATATATGTTTTAAAATGTTTACCTTCAGCATTGTCATCACCAATGTTGCCAGCTATTAAGTTAAGATTTTCGCCCTTAATATCTTTTTTATCACCCTTTTCAAGATGTGGCAACAAATCTGATATTGAAAATACTACGTCATCATCACTTTCGCCAATTACTATATTTTGCTTAGTTCCGTCCTTTTTGACCACCACGCCATGTAATGCAAGTGGTTGAGATGTCCATTGATATTTCTTAATTCCACCATAGTAGTGGGTGTCAATCATACAAAAGCCTTGACTTTCGTACAAAGGTTTTGCCTTAAGGTCAAGACGTGGCGAATCGATATGCGAACCCAGTATATTAAAACCCTTTTCCATAGGCTCAGTCCCTACCACAAACATAACCATAGATTTATCCATATTGATTGAATAAACCCTGTCGCCCGCCTTTAATTTAGTATTGCTTGCAATCAAGTCCTTAAGTGCCTTAAAACCGTGCTTTTCAGCCTCACGACGCATATACACAATGCACTCACGTTCGGTTTTACACTCGCTTAAAAATGCCTTGTACTCATTACAAAAGTTTTCCAACTCTTTCCTTTTATCTTCCTTATACTTTTCCCATAAATTTGTTTTCATAATTCACTCCTTTAATTTTTTACAAATTCTTTTCATCGTGGCTATTTAAGAATAGATTTTTATTATTCCATAATTCCACCTGTTTATCCGTTAAACTTATTGAATAAATTAATGTTTTTGAAATTTGAAAATGTATATCATCTTCGTTTATATACTCTTCTTTAATCATTCCTAACTTTTCATATAATTTAGTAGCAATAAGATTTTCCTCTTCATCTGTATAAAGCCTCAAATTATTAAATCCCATTTCCAAAGCCTTATTCATTGCAAAATTTATAATTTCCTTAGCAAAACCTTTATTACGATATTGTTTTAACACACCAAACCAACCAAGCCAAGCATCTTTTGGATAATCTTTATATGCATAGAGCCCTACAATGCCAATATATTCATCATTATCTTTTGCTAACCAATATTTTTGTAAAAATTGATGCTTTGGACATATCCCATGTGATGCTTCCTTTATATCTTCCGCACCACTTTCCAAAGGAAATATTTCTTTTTGAATACCTATTGCAATTTCCACATTTTTAGCCATAACTTGCTCAAATTTCATATCATTTACTCCTTAAATTATCTCAAAGTATTTTCAATCACAAACTTTAAACTATTATCAACTGGCTTGTCTTTAAACAAATCATTAATATTATCAAAACTAATAATTTCACAAAGCATAATGTTAGAGTTAAATGTGCGTTCCAACTCTTGAACATCTGTTATTAAATAATATGTTTTACGCTCAATTATATTATCTTTTCCATTATTTACTATTTCAAAAGTTGTGGTTAAAATTTCGCTATTAACTTCCACAGGTGTATCAAAAGTGTTATAAAACTTGCCTTTAATATCAGCAATATTATTTTTGTCAAGAGGTGATATACTATTAATTAATTCTCTATAAGTTTTGGATTTACACTTAAATTTTTTAACACCATAATCATAACAAAAAGGTTGCCAAATATTATCTTGAAGATAGCAAACAACACCGAAACTTTCTTCGGTGTTAATAATGCTTAAAATATATGTTTTATCGCTAAAATATTTAATTTTTTTATCAATATTTTGCTCTAAATTATTGCTTGTTATAATCAAAAATTTTACCTCTTTTTATATTACTCGCATTAGCGAACATCACTGCTTTTGCAACATCAATGAAAAATATTTCAACATCACTTGCATAAGCAAATTTCACTATTTATTATCTTGTTCTATCTTTTTAAGTGTTAGTCTTGACGCATTTTGTTCAGCCTCACGTTTAGTTGAACCTGTTCCGTATTTATAAAACTCACCGTTTAGCCTTACACCACTTTTAAAGTTGGTTTGACCACCTTTAGTTACATAAGTTGACATCACAAACTCGATTTTTAATTTATTTTTGTTAGCATATTCTATCAAGTCACTTTTATAATCGCTAGGCTTTACACCCTTTTTTAGTTTTGCCTTAATATCCAGTAGTTCCGTTACTACTTTGTATGCCACTTTTAAGCCCTTACTTAAATAAATTACGGCAATCATACTTTCGATAGTATCTTCCAGCACTGCGTCCGAAATATCGTCACGCTTCAAACTATGCCCTATTTTAATACGGTTTTTAATGCCTAATTCTTTTGCAATTGCACTTAAATTTTGAGTACACACAAAAGTACTACGAACCTTGCTTAGTTTACCCTCATTTACAGGATAATTATTGTACAAATAATCACCAACAATTAACCCTAGCACGCTGTCACCAAGATATTCCAACCGTTCGTTACTAGTTGCCTTATGTTCGTTAGCATAACTTATATGCGTAAAAGCAATATCTTTTAACTTTTCATCACAACTATTAAATATTTCTAAAAAATTATTCTTCTTCAATTTGCACCGCCTCAGAAATATTTTCAATCATACCATTTTTATGAAGTGTAACAACTTGTTCAATCGCATTAGCAATTGAGTTTGCCTTACTATTACCATGACATTTAATAACAATCTTCGCAGTACCAAGAAGTGGTGCACCACCAAACTTCTTGTAGTCAAGCACACCCTTAACCTTTTTAAATGCACCTTTCATAAAGCACGCATATCCAATACTTGCCCAAAGACTTGCCTTAACATTTTTCTTAATAGTACCAAGCAATAATTCAACTGTACCCTCAATAGTTTTTAAGCATACATTACCAGCAAAACCATCACATACAACCACGTCAACATTTCCCTTTAACACGTCACGAGCCTCAACATTACCTACAAAATTAATGGTTTTGTTTTCTTTAAGTAGTGCAAATGCTTCCTTAGTTAGTTCGTCACCCTTTTCATCTTCGGTTCCAACATTAAGTAGTGCAATCTTAGGATTTTCCACCCCTTGTGCCTTCATATATGCGTTGCCCATTAATGCAAAGTGTAACAAATTGATTGGTTTACAATCCATATTAGCACCACAATCACAAAGCAATACTTGACCACCAGTCATAGTAGGAAGTATTGGTGCAAGAGCAGGACGTGAAACGTTTTTGATACGGCCTAACTTTAGTATTGCACCTGTAAGTGTAGCACCTGTGCTACCAGCCGAAATCAATCCTATAGCATCATCATTTTTACGCAAATAATCATATGCCACAACTATTGAAGAACTTGGCTTATTTTTAATTGCCATTGCTGGATGGTCGTTATTGGTGATAATATCAGGTGCGTGAATAATCTCAATACGGTCACTAGTATACATGTCTTGCATAAATTCCTTTTCAAGATGGTCCTTATCGCCCGCAAGCACCAAATTAATATCAGGATTACGTTTAACCGCCTCAATACAACCTAAAACAATCTCGTGTGGAGCATAATCGCCACCAAAAGCATCAACTACTATTTTCATTTTTCACCTCTAAATAAAATTTATATGTAATCATTATATAATATATTAATAAAAAGGTCAAATAATTTTAAGCACAAAAAAATTGAGGCGATTAAACCTCAAATTTTTACTTTTACATACTCATACCCATATATTGTTCTTGCTGTTTACTTTTTTCATATCTGATACGATTATTAAATGCAACATTTATCATATTCAACACTTCTTGTTCATTAACAAATTGTGTTTTTTGATTATAGTAATCAATTTCCATTTGTTTTTCTTGCTCGCTCAACTCAATACCTTGTTGCTTAAGCACCTCAAACGCTCTATTTAATTTTTGCGTTACAGGTGTGGTTTTGATACGCTCACTTTCATATTCATTAAGCGTTTCTCTCGTTATTTCATTAATCGTTTTATCTATAACACTTTTACCCAAACATTCTGCTATATACACACCTACATCACCACCAAAATCATCTGTGGTTGGCGGTTGTGAAACTATTGATGGCTTAAACAATCTAAGTTCTTCGTTCACTTGTTCTTTTTTGCTTTCGGCTATCATTTGCGGTATCAATCTTTCCATTAATTTTCTCCATTTGATTTAATTAATAATTAAAAGTATTATTTGCTTTCTTTTTTATTATTTTTTTGAATTTTCTTTTGTTGATTTAATATCATAGAACGTTTGCATCTTTTAATCGCAGGGTCAAAAATTTCATCTAATTTTTTTAATGCTTCTTGTTTATTCATATTTACTCCTTTACAAAAACAAATCATTAATAACATCTAGTCAAATTAAAACAGTTTAAAGTATATCAATTACCAAGATACTTCATCCTCAAATCTTTTTCTTTCCATCTCTTGCATCTCTAATATTTTTTGTCTTTTATCTCGTATTTGTTGCATTGTTTGTTCTGCTAGATGTGACAATTCTTCAATCTTCTCTTCATCTTGTGTTTGCATAATTTGTTTTTCTATCTTTTTCTTTTCTGTTTCTAAAACGGCTAAAGTAAATTCGGGTTCTGCAAAACACTTTTCATCCAAATCTTGAAGTGAAATTTTATTGCTATAATATTGAACAAATTGTTCTGACAATTTCGTATCATTAGGTGTAAAAACTAAATGAACTCTACCTAAAGTATCTCTATATTCTGTTTCATTGAATTTATTTATACCAATATCTATAATTGCCATATCAGTTTCTTCCAATGAGGCGATCTCACCATTTTCAATATTGGCACGATGATAATTTCCATATTCTTCCATTTGAAGATATATACCTCTCTCCTTGCAATCGGATGAATAATTATAAGCCATATATTTGTATTTTGGACTTTGTTTTAATTGTACATCGCCATCATTTCCTACAACATTCTCAATATATTGATAGTCAGAATCTTCAACATATTCATTATTTTCTAAAACAATTTCACCTTTACAAATAAACCCATTATCTACTCTTTCTATACTTGAATATGAGCCACTCAATGTAGATGTTACTTTATCATCTTGATGTGCTACAGATAATATTCTCTTTGATGTTGTATTATCTTCCCATTTTTCTATTATTTCAAAGCAATCTATGTTGCCCCTCGTAGAAATTGCTTTAATTATAGTAGGGTTTTCAAAAGTCTCATCACTTACTCTTATACCACAACTATCGGCTAAATAGTATTCTTGCTCGCCAGCCCCTTTAATTGCATAATATTGACCTACCGCTTGAATATCGTCTACTTCTAGTTCCTTTTCACCAATCGTAACTTTTTTAGGAATCCAACCATATTTATCCTTAATGGCTTTTTGTAAACATATAAATTTATCCAAACTTTCTTGATAATCCCACTTTTTTATCAAATCCATATTGGTTGCCTTATCACTAGCATAAAATTCTGTTTGACCTGATGCGATCCTATGAGTAGTTAACCAAGGCTCTCTTGTATATGAAGACCCTTCAAACATTGCATATGCCCAATTAGTTGGCACTTGTTTGCTTAATTGTTTTAAAATATCTTCATTATAAAGCATTTTTTGCATCATTGTTTTGCAACATCCATAAAATTCTTTTGTAGTTTCGACATCCCAACCATCATCATTAATCATCCAATTTGTTAAAGACATAATATCGTTTGATGTATATAAAAATGACTCTAACTTGTGTACCAATTCTGTATAATCACCCATATTTTTCACATGTTTAGCCACATCTAAAAAATCATACTCTAATATTGAATTCAAATTTTTATTAAATTTATCAATATCAATTGTTTCATAACCTTCTTCGTTAACATAAAGGTATGGCATATCTTCGTATGAAACCAATTCATTATTTGAATCATAAATACAAGTATAATATTTGTCATCATGAAATACTATTGTTCGATGTTGCCCTTCTTTTAATTTAAACATAAATTTCCTCCACAAACTCTTTTGTATTTTTAATACAATTGTCGATTATATAATATAACAATATATAGTTTTAATAATGAAAATCAGTTTGAAACTGATTTGTATGTATAATACAGTTTCAAACTGTAAAATGCTTATATGGAAAAAATATTTTATAAGTATTGTAAAAACTTTGCAACAAACCTTAAAATTGAACGCTTGGCACGAAAGATGACTCAAAAGCAAGTGGCTGAATGTTTAGGAATTAAAACACAAAGTTATCAAGCCTACGAAAACAACATAAGTATGCCTAACTTAATCAACCTACTAAAGTTGGTTGATTTATTTAACATTTCTATTGATGACTTGTTTGAAATTAAATATAAATAAGCATAAAAAAATGAGACGATTATGTCTCATTTTTTAATAATTAGTCTTTTTTCTCTTTGTCTACAACAATTCTTTCTTGACCATCATAGTATCCACAGTTTTTGCATACTTGGTGAGCAATTTTCTTTTCATGACAATGTGGACAGTCAACTACTGAAGGTACACTAATTCTAAAATTTGATGCTCTTCTTTTATCACGTCTAGACTTTGAAACTTTTCTTTTTGGTACAGCCATTTTATCCTCCTAACATATTTTCGCCTTAAAACTCAAGCGAATTCCAAATACGGATATATAGTACACCAAAAATTATGTTTTGTCAACCATTTTTTTAAAATTAATTTACAACTTTCTAAATTTTAAAATCCATGACCTAAATTTTCGTCCACACTAGCAACCTCAATACTTTCCAATTCCTTTACTAACATATGTTTAGTTTGTTGTATAAATGCACTGCTAAAACAATAAGTAATATGCTGAGGATATTCTCGTGTATATAGTTCAATAAAATTAATACTATCGTAAAATTCTTTTGGTGAATGAGGTTTATCTGAAGGACCTGGACAAGTATAAGAAAACAGAATATGTTTTTTATCATCACAAACTATATTTGCATATTCTTCTGGTGATACATCTATTTCATAACTTGGATTTGTATAATATTTACTGTTCTTATTTACATAACACCCAGCAAAGCCATAATAACATCTTCCGTCATATTCATGAAAAATTTTAGGTATATAAGTTTCACCCTTGTTTTTACTTATAATTTTACCCATCTTAATAATGTTAACAGCATAATCTTTTTCAATTCTTTTAAGTTCTTGATCAATTTGTCTATATTTTAAAATATTATTTTCAAATTTAGTTTTTCCTGTAAATTTGACACGTTGTGCATAAATTTTAACTCTATTGTCTTGACGAAACAAATCATTTCTTTCTTTTACTAAACTTTGTATTCTTTCATATAAATTTTGCATATCTTTCTCCTAAATTTGACTTGATTATATCATCAAATTTAAGGATTGTCAATACACTACTTGCCTATATTCTTTAAGTTTTCCAAAATGGTGCTTGAAAAGTACGGTTGCAGTGGCTTTGTCGTGGCGTTTTTTATTAAAATTTCCATAAGTTTGATATATGTTATGCCAAGTCCTTCAAATAGATAGTATGCAAGCGAACCAGGTATTGTATTAATCTCGTTTAAGTAGATTGTATCATTGTTTTGGTCGTACAGATAGTCAATCCGCACCACCCCATTAAGATTAAGATGTTGATAAATACGTTTGGTGTAATCATAAATCAAATCTTGCTTTTCCTTTGGTATATCCGCTGGAATAATACGTGTTTTGTCAACACTTATATACTTATCTTCAAAACTAAGTATATCGCTTTTATTAACTGGCTGTTCAATTTGGCTAAGTATGATGTTATCGCCATCACGCACTACCGCACAATTATATTCAATAAGTGGACTAATCTCACGCTCTATCAACACTTTATCATCTAAATGTAATACAACGTCAATATTTTCGACTAAATGCTCCATATCGCTCTTGACCACGCCAATGCTTGAGCCTAAACCACATGGTTTAACAATTACACTTTCGCCTAGATTCTTAACTTTATCCACATCTTTGTTATATTTATCCACAACCACATATTCAACAATAGGAATGTCTAAACTATGTGCAACCAGTTTAGCATATTCTTTATCCATACAAATACTGCTAGAACTAACACTTGCACTACTACAAGGAATATTGTTAAAGTCAAGTAGTGCCTTAATACTTCCGTCTTCACCAACACCGCCGTGACAACAATTTATAACACAGTCGATATCGCTTATCAATTTTAATTTCTTGCCACAAACCTTATACAACCCTTTGTTAAAAATTGCCACCTCAGGTGCTTTTTTAAGCAGTAAATCTTTGTCAATATAGTCTGCTGGTGCAGTTTTGTCCACCAAATACAATAAATTATCCTTAGTACAATACAAAAGACCAATTTTGTACTTATCCTTTAAATTTCCGTAAGTTTGAAGTGCGGTTACAATTGATACATCGTGCTCCACCGACGCTCCGCCAAAAATAATAAATAAATTTTTCATACTACTATATATGCAAAAAGTTAAAAATGTAGCACAAGTAGCAAAAAATATTATCTATTTCATATAAATCTATATGATATTACTTTATAAAACCTATGAAGTTGAATACGAATATCTTTTTAGTGATAACCCCAAAACTTTACTATTACTTCATGGTTGGGGTGGCAATAAAGATAGCTTTACTAAAGTAAAAAAAATATTTAAATCTAATTATAACATATTAAGTATATCTTTTCCTCCATTAAATTTGTATACAAAACAAACCTACAGCACTATACCACTAGATATGTGCGACTATAAAAATATAGTGCTTAATATATTACAACTTTTAAATCTCAACTCAGTTATTATTATTTGTCACAGTTTTGGCTTTAGAGTTTCGCTAATGCTAACTACTACAAATATTAATATCGAAAAAATTATTGTCACTGGCGGTGCAGGAATTAGAGTTAAACCAAACTTTTTTAAAAAACTTAAAAACCAATTCAACTCAATCTTTTTAAAATCAAATCCTGAATATTTTAACAAGGTTGCATCAAATGAATATATATCATTATCTAACATTGACCGACAAACTTTTAAAAATGTAGTCAACAAAGATTTGACTGATTATGTCAAAAATTTAACTTGTCCAACCCTACTATTTTGGGGAACTAAAGACACCGCAACGCCAATGAAAATTTTTAAGACAATAAAAAAATTTAACCCTGACGTCAAATACAAAATCATAAAAAACGGAACACACTTTTGCTACCTCGACCATAGCGGATTATTTATAGATTGTTGTGATAAATTTTTAAAAGGAGATTTATGTTAAAACCTTTAATTTGCATATTTCAATTTGTATATTTTGTTGTATGTTTACACTTTTTCCAATGGAAAGGATATTATCCAAAAAGATATTTAAAATATTTATTTAAATTTAAATTAATTATTATTTTGAATATTGTTTTCTACATTACTACTTTGATTATTACTTTCTTTATTATCAGAATTTGTGCTACTACTTGGTGTAGTAACTGATGGTTTTGTAATAACTCTTCT
>JAZSRW010000058.1:0-4145 GCA_045538675.1 Candidatus Onthoplasma sp.
TACGATCCGACTTTAGCACCAGTAACATTATCGTCCTTTATATATAATGTATTAGAACTTTCCAAATCACTAATATTAATAACAATATTTTTAAGTATGGTACTTTCGCTAACAGTATCAAATAATCCCACATTTACTGATGTAGAAACAGCAATATTAAATGATTTGATAGTAATTGTTTTTCCGTTACCATCTAAACTGCCAATAGCAGTAGTTAGAGGTGTCCAATTTTCAAGCACTAAATCGGTCATTAATATATAATGCTCGCCAGCCACCATCTCTTTTAACTCATCAGCAGATGTAATAGGTGATGGGTCTTTTTCGCTTGTATGCATTGTAATAATTAATTTAAATTCGTGAGAAACCAATTTTTTACATACAAGGCCATCTACATCTTCTAACGAACTTGCACTAAACACAACTTCACCAGTATCCAAATCATAACCGTACCAGATTTCAAAGTGTGCTTTCATTGGTTCTGCATTTAGCAATCCCTCAATACGATAAGTTCCGTTATTGTTTCGTTTAATTCTAAAACCAGTATTTTCAGCATCTAAATATTCTTTAAAAGATTGCTTATAATCTAGTCCACTAGAACTAATTTGTTCGATATAGAATAAATCCAAGAAATCTTCACCAACAATATTAATAATTGCTTGATTAATATTATTTATTTTTGTTGTTGTAGTTGATTTTGTATTCCACATCAATTCAATATTACGTCTAGAATTAACTGAAACTTCAAATCCACCATTTACTTCACCTTGCAAATACACATCATCAATAATATATTTTACAGGATAGAAAATTAATTCATTACTTGTATCAGTTAATGTATTTCCATTATCAATTAATTGCATTTTCATTTCAACTCTAAATGGATCAGTATAATTAACTGCAAGGGCGTACTTAATTACGTATGCTCCAGTAGCATCTTTTTCTGCCACACCAGATTGAATTATTGCAACCTTATCAATATTTATTGATGTATCGCTATTTAACTCCTTAACCGACACAACTGGTTGAACGTTAAATTCATAGCCATAAACTCGTGCAACAATAGTAGTCAAACTTGAATTATTTTCAATTAAGTAAACTTGTTTTACTTTATTTTCAAATTGTTTTTCAGATGTTAAAGCATCTTGAACACTAATATAAACACCTGGTCTATATTGGCTAACAACCGTTTTGGTACGTGAAATATTTGTTACATTTCCGTCCAAATCATAAGTATCAGCACTAACGGTTATATCAAATGTTTTAGTAACCCCAACAATTTCGTCAAGAATTGTACGCACAAATATAACACCATCATACGAACCATCTTTGTAACTTATTTTCTTTAAAGTTAAACTTTCGCCATCAGCGGTAATACCAGCATAAGATTCATATCTCTTAGAATCTGTATTATATACCATTTGTTGATATCTAATAAAGTATTCCTTACCATCAATTATTTGACGGCTTGAAGATATTGTAATATTTTCAAAATATGAATAACTATAATCTGCAAATATTTTAATCAAACCTGATTCGCTAGGTATAATTAATGATGATTCGGTTTGACCTGACTCAAATTCGGCTTCAGTTGAACCACTTGCATAACCTTCACGTGCTACTAAATTAGAGTAATTTTCTAAACGGAAACTCATTAATTGTTGTGGCACAAATGAAATTTGAACATCATCATTTAGTTCAGTATTACTATTAGCTACAATATTTAAATTAAATTTCCATTCACGTTCAGAATAGCCTTCAGTATTTAAATATCTGTATTCATTTTTTAATCCTAAATTTATTGTATAAGTATATCCTAGTCCGGTACTAAATTTAGTCCAAACTATACTATTTACATCAAACAAATCCCAAATAGTAAATTGAGGATTATTTGAATCTTGCTTTGCCTTTACAAACAAGTCTTCGGCATTTTTGTTGATAGCAGTCATTATTAAGTCAACCTTATCTTGACCTTGGACATCTAACAACAACTTATTACCTTGATTTCCAACAACACTGCAATCTTTAATATCAACATATCCGTTACCATTTGTGCCAATATATCCAGTTTTTAATTTTGCTTCAACGTCAACGTTTTGACCCGCTTGTGCCTTTACATCACTCGAAACAGATAGTTCGGTAGCCTTGTTATATACAACGATTGTTATTTCTCTAGTTCCAAGTTTAATTTCTTGTCCGCTCATCAATGTATCAAGCGATTTGGTTAGCATACTATCCATATAATATTTAGTAGTATTTAAATATATATCTAACTTTAACGTTATAGATATATAATTGTATGACGCTTGTAAAGCATTTGCTTGTAATTCGATTTGTCCAAGAGCGTATTTATCTGTACTTATCTTATCAGTTAAATACTTTCTTTCAAAATAATTACCTATATTATCTGCAGGAATATTACTATCACCCGCTTCAGTAGTTGCTTTAGCATTAACTATAGTTGCTTTCATATAAGTTTTAGCACTGTCAAATTTTTGTCCTTCAACATCTTTCAAACTTAATGTTAATACCGAATTAACTTCAGCACGTGTAACAAATTGTTTGCCGTCTTGATTTCTATCTTCAAGACCAGAACTTGCACTTATTTCAAACACGTCTTTATGTATAGGATTTTCAACAAATATTACAACGTTATCAGTTATATTGCTGTCAAATAATGACACAAATTTTAATTCAACTCTGCCAACGCCACTAAATGTAATAGTAGAACCACCGTCAGTTAGAGTAGCAATGCTAGAACCAGTTACAATACCTACACTATAACTACTATCAACCGCATCAATATTAGGAAGAACTGCCATTTCAATCAAGCCTTTTTGCTTTTCGTCACTTACAAGTTTGTGAACATTAGCGTCACCCTCATAGTAATAAACCACAGCGGTAGCCACAATATCATCAATAGTTGTAGGAGTTGTGTTGTTATCAACATATTGTAAGTAAATTCCGTTATCAAACACTTTATAATTATTTGAAATTACAACATCTTGCTCGAAATAATCTTTGTCTACATTAACAACCAAATCAGTAGGTCTAATTGTTAATGTGTAGTTTGGAATTGAGTTATCCACAAAATACACTAAATATGGATATTTATTGTTAATAACTTCCGCCTCATCTGTTGACATATACCATTTAATTATGTATCCAGTAACATCAGTATTATTGTCATCTATAATAGATTTAACTTCTGTCAAACCATAATCAAACGTCTTTTTAAGCACTTTATCATCAGCGTCAGTATAAATAATGTTATGTATAATGTAAACTTTGCTTTTGTTTAATAATGACTCAGTTTTATCTTTTTGTCCAACAGTCAATTCCTTGTTAGTATCTATCTTATCGCTTAATATATCACCAATGAAATAAGTATATTTAAATGTTAAACCTGCACCAAATTCGTTAAATGTACAATCTTCAACACTAAAGTCTGCTTGTACAAAACTTAATGTTGCACTACTACTTGTAGATTTAGCAATTAAACCTGCAACGTTAGCACCATCCTTAGTACCATTTATAGTAGCAACTTTACCTATTATATTATAATCAAGGTTATCATTTGTGTCAGCAACAAAGTTTTCAACATATGCACGCATTAATGTAGTATTATCAGCCTTACCTATAATACCACCAACATTACCAAAACCAGTAATAACCGCACTGTGTGAAGCCACATTCATAACATCAGATTCAAAGTACATAAACAATACTCTAACGTTATCCACGCTACCAGTATTATAACCTATAATACCACCAATATTTTGTTCTTGATTTATAACATTAGGATCACCATTATAACTATGGTAACACAATGTTTTGCTAGGAGTTACACTAGATTTATAGTCAGGTCTAAGAGCCTTACCCTCAAGGTGCATTCCATAATTTGCAACTTCTTGAATTGTTCCGCCATTACGACCGACAATACCACCAATATTTACCCTATCATTAGCAGAAATCATTCCGCTAACAGCAATATTTTTAATATTACCAATATTTAATCCTGAAATACCACCAACATTTAAATTAATTTCCTTTGGTGCATATTGTTCGGTGTATTCAACTTTAACCTCAATATTAACTATTGCCGAAATTAGTTCATCAACACCTTTTGAATCATTATCACTATATTG
>JAZSRW010000165.1:0-4263 GCA_045538675.1 Candidatus Onthoplasma sp.
TATATATTTGATTTTTATGTCGAAATAAGATATAATATAATTATTAATATAATAATTAAATTTATGAAATTTTTAATTAATATTGCAAAAGATAAAAGTGAGGGGTTATGAAAAGATTATTAACTATAGTAGCAATATTTATGACTTTGATATGCGGTAGTGCATTTCTTGTTTCCTGTTCAAATGGTTACAAAAAAATGCGTCTTGAAATAGAGTATGCTTTGCCTACCGATGATGGTAAAGATGTTGAGTGGGTAAAAGTTGATGCCGGCTCAAATTTTGACTATGTATTATCACGTGGGGTTTACAGCGAATCCGATATGGCTCACGTTTTATTTTTGCGTATCAATGTTAGAGGAACTTCTAAAAAGGTAAGTTCACTTTATATATCTCAATCGGCAAATAATGCGGTGACTGCGGAAAGTAAAACTGTAAAACCAGGCGAATCATTTAAATTGTTGGTTCACAATATTGGTAGTGTTCGTTTTAAGGTTACGCCAAGTCATGGTGGTCAAGACAAGTCTGTTGAGTTTGGTGTAAATATTTATAAGGAATTAACAAGTATTTCTCAAAATGTTAATTGCGTTCCTGCAACGGTTATTGGTGGTTATGTTGCTCTCGAAAAATTGGATAATTTAATTAAGTATGAACCAATGGGCGAAACTAACCAAACTGGCGTTGATTATGAATTGGTGGCTGTTGGTGCGTTGGTTAATAATAATTCAGATGATTTGCTAAATCGTGAATTTAAGGAAAATGCTAACTATAGTGTTACAAGCGAAGGTCAAGAAATTGTTAATGCCGATACTAAGGATGTTATTTTCTTATCTAAAGATAAAGGATTTTTGACTTTGCATGTAAAAAATTATACTCTAACTAGCGATAGTGCAAATAATGTTATTAAATTAAGAGCAACTTCAAAATATCATAATGATAAAGATAATTTATACGATAGTGTTGAATATATAACAACAGATGTGTATGTTTATATTGTAGAAAATTTTAAAAATGCGTTATTGGTAAGTTATAGTCCTGATGTTGCATTGGTAAATGGAAGAATACCAACAGATATTGAGTTAACAAAACCTATTAATAATACTATTACTATCTACAATTCGGCAGTAGATTTGGCTTCTGATGAACCTCAATACAATGCCATGAATGTTTATACATATATTAGCGAGTCGATTTATTCATTTGAAACAAAACCAGGAATTAAATTGAATGTGTTTGTTAATGGTCAAGCGTATGATTATAATGATGTTGTTGATAATAGTTTAGGTATTCAAATAAGTGCGATTTATAAAGATGATACTCTTGCTGGATTAAAATTTGAAGTAAATCCAAACTCTATGTCACAAGTCAACGAATATAACATTAAGCTAGAAGTTGACTTTATGGCATTTGATTTTAGCGGAAGTGATACGTCGCCCGTTCTAAATTTAACCAAAGAATTTAAAGTAAAAGTTGAAAGTTTGGCAAGTGCTTTCCAAATTAATGGAAGACCGGGATATAAGGACAATACTGCCGAAATGTTGAAAGGTGTTGAAAAAACTATAACTGCTTATAATTCCAATTCGGTTGCTAAATTATATACATCTTATAGTTTTGAAGCAGTTGGTATGCAATTAAATATTCAAGCAACTCCAACTAATGCTAAAAATACTAAAGTTTATGTAGGACTTTATGCTGGTTGTAAGGAAAATGATGGCGAACTTGTGTATGAAGATAACTTGGCTGGCAAATTACAATTATTAAATTCACTTAATAGTAGTGTTGAATTTAATGAATTAACAAAAGAATATGAAATTGATTTTAGCAATAAGAATAAGGTTGTTTATTTAAGATTTACTGATAGTGATGATATCCCTGATATTAAAAAAGTTTATATGAGATGTATGGTTGTTAGGACTCCTAGTAGTTTTGGATTACTAACAGATATTCAAGAACAATTTGTTACCTTTATAGCAAGATTAGATGTTATAGGTTCGGTTGACGAAATTTATATCCAAAAAGATGCTAACGTTACTGGTGAAGATACATTGACAGATAGATATTTAGCGGCTTCAACAACTAATACTGCATATATTAATTTTGCTTCAGTTTCAAATGCTGTTGATTATAGCGAATTGGCAATAAAATCAAAAAATGGACATATTAAATTTTCGGCAGATGAACAAACATGGTATAACAGTATAACTGCAGAGATATTGGGAACAGGCAAAGTAAAAAGACTTTATTTCAAGGTTAGTTCTGCTTGTGTTGATAGTTTGTTGATAAATTCTCCTAACGGAAAAAGTGCTGAACGTGAATACGAATTTGTAAATGTGACCAGTGGTGAAAATAAGGTTGAAATAGATTTTGATACTACATATATCAAAAAATTAGATAACACCTTTGTTGAGGTTGATGGCGTTACTGCAGGCGAAAGTGTTAAACTTGAATATTTGGCTTTGCAATCAGGCAGAGTTGTTCAATTCGAGGCATTTGGTGATGGTAAAACAAATACAATTAGTTCGGTTCAAGCAAGAAGTTTGATGCCTAGCAATGTTGAATATATGAAGATACTTAAAGACGATAAATCTTTGTATGCAACTGCTATACCAACATTTAGTAGTACTGCAATTAGAGTGTCTAATAATGGTTATAACGTATTTGATATTAGTGCAAACAGTGTAGGATTTACAGCGATATTATTTGTAAAGGTAGATTTTTATACTAATGTAACAGTTGGTACTGAAACACATATTGCCTTACAAAGCAAATACTTTATATACGAAGTTGCTGTTTATACTCCAGCAAGAGATTTGTCAGTTCAAACTGATAAGGAATCTATTATTTATATTAATGAGAATTATCCAGATGTTGCGATGGTTGATTTTGAAATACAAATTAATTCGGCTACACGTAATTTGATTTATTCAAATGAGGAATTAAATAGCAGGATTAATTCAACTTACGGGACTGCTGGTACATCTTCAATATATGGATTTATGGTTGAGCCTAGCGAATATATGTTTGCTCAAGACGCGGACCCTGATTCAGATTATTTTAAATTATTAGGTTTAAATGAAGTTGTTGCAAAAGAAAAATATTATTTAAATAATTCTACAAGAACATTTACTCTTCAAGCATTGGCGGGTTTCAAAGATTTGCAAGCCAAAGGGCATGATTATATTGAGTTTGATATTTTGATTTGTCAATTTGGCGAGGAAGTTCAAACTAGTAGAATTACCAAAGTTATTTATTTGGGAAATTATAATAAGTCTGAAGATATTGTTATTGTTTCGGGTGTTGAAAAATATAATAATGCATATTTAAGTTTATTACATGGAAGTTCATCTACCGTAATTGAAGCCTACGCTACTAATGATGCTGGTGATGTAACTTATAGAGATTTGGGATATGAAATATATAAAGTTGACCAAGCAAATAATTCATTACTTGAATATAATGGCGATAATTTAAAAGTTTCTCACAATACGCAAGACAATATATTTAATATTACTGCATCTAATGAAGGTGGTGTGTATCGTTTGGTATTGTTTGCAAAAGATTCGGATTACAATACTGAAACTAAAAAATACGCAGTGCAAAAAATTATTACAATTACTGTTAGTGATGGTAAAACTGAAGCGACAGCATATTTAATTAATAATCCAACCGAATTTAAAACATTGTCGGATAATACAAGCGGAAAATATTATCGTTTACGCCAAGATATCGACTTGTCAACTTTGGGTGACGATTGGTGGATATCTAATAGAGAATTTGCTGGTAATTTAGATGGTTCAATGACTATTGAGGACGCTAATAGTGGTAAGGTTATATATAAGTGCTATGCGTTAACTAACATTAAAATTAATCATGCATCAGTTCTTACTGAAAATACTTGTTATGGATTATTTAATAGTGTTAGCGGAACAATTAAAAATGTTGTATTTGAAAATATTGAAATTAATGTTGCATTTGATAAAACGTCAGACAAGCCTATAAGTTTGGGTGTGATTACTGCAATCAATAATGGAACTATTGAAAATTGTAGCGTTAATATTAAATCTAGTGTGATAAATTTTGTTAATAGCAGTAGTAATACTACGTATAATATTGGTTTAATCGCAGGTTTAAATAATAAGGATATATCTTATCAAAATTCAAATATTGGTTCAAATTATTCACATATTGTTGATGTTGTAAATGGTGGAAAGTTAACTGTTAATATTCCTTATGATAATGTGTTGACAGATGCTGCAAATATTTATA
>JAZSRW010000001.1:0-2332 GCA_045538675.1 Candidatus Onthoplasma sp.
TATATAAAAAGGAAATAATTAAATTATAAGCGATTAATTAAAATAAAATTAATATAAAATCAAAAAGTGGGTAAGTCCACTTTTTTAATTGGAGGATATATGAAAAAGGGATTACTTTTAATTTTAGATGGATATGGTGAAGCACCAAAAAGTGAATATAACGCGGTGACTAATGCTAACACTCCGTATCTTGATTATTTACGTAAAACATATCCAAGCAGTTTGGTGTATACTGATGGTAGAAGTGTAGGACTTCCTACTGGTGCGATGGGTGGAAGTGAAGTTGGGCACACTACTATTGGTGCTGGCAGGATTATTAAAACAACTACTGTTAAAATTGATGATGAAATTGAAAGTGGTGAATTTTTTAAGCATAAAGAATTTGTTGATAAATTTGCAAAACTAAAACAACAAAATGGTGCATTGCATATTGCTGGACTATTTTCAGATAAACAAATTCATAGTGATTTAAATCATGCTTTTGCTTTGATTAGGCTTGCAAAAATGTATAATATCGAACGTGTTTTCTTCCACGCATTTACCGATGGAAGAGATTGTGCACAAAATGCAAGTTTTAATTATCTTGAAAAGTTTAATCAAGAGGTTAGCGAAATTGGACTTGGTGAAATTGCAAGCATTGGTGGACGTTTTTATGCAATGGACAGAGAAGGTAATTTGGAACGAACTAATCAAGCATTGGATATAATGCAAAAAATGGATTATGATTTTGATAGTGCGTATAATTGTTTAAAATCTAGTCACGATAATGGCATTACAGATGAATTTATAGTCCCTGCTAGAATAAAAACAAACAAACCATATAGTTTTGACCAAAATGATTTGTTTATATTTTATAATTTCCGTGCAGACCGTATGAAACAACCTGTCAAAGTTCTTAACGACTTAAATATTATGGATATAATTACATTTTGTGATTTTGTTAAGGGTGACAAGATTAGTTATATATATAACGACGAAGATATTACAGGAACATTGAGTGAATATTTATCAAATTTAGGTTTAAAGCAATTAAAGGTTAGCGAAAGTACCAAGTATGCACACGTAACTTACTTTTTAAATGGTGGACGCGAAAATCCTTTTAATGGTGAAGAACGTATTCATATTCAAACTGAAAAAACAAACGATTTTGCACTTACACCTAAAATGCGTGCTGAAGAAATCTCTAAGGCAACAATTGAAGCGTTAAATCAAAATAAATATGATGCAGTTATTGTTAACTTTTCAAATCCTGATATGATAGGACACACTGGTAATTATGAGGCAACTGTTAAGGCGTTGGAATTTTTGGATAAATGTATTAAAGATGTAGTAGAAACTGCTATTAATAATGATTATTTTGTATTACTTACAGCCGACCACGGCAACGCTGAAGAAATGCGTGACGCTAACGGAAATGTTCAAACTGCACATAGTTTAAATCCTGTTATTTGTATGGCTATTGACAAAACTCCGTATAGTATGGTACAATATGGAGGACTAAAAGATATTGCACCAACATTTATTCATTTAATGGGATTAAATAATAATCCTAAATTTGAAGGAGATATTTTGGTTAAATAATATCTTGATTAGGAGGATATTATGTGGGATAGGTTTGTTAATTTTATATACGAAACAGTACGAAGTTGGTCTGATGTGACATTTGCAATAATTGTAGGTGTTGTTGTTACATTAAGTTTTTTGTTTGTAGGTCAATTTTTAAAAGCAAACAAAAAAGAGGCTCCAAAGATATCAAAACCTAGCAGATTGCTTTGGTCAATAGTTTTATTAGTGGTATTTGTATTGCTAGTAAATATTAGGACATAGTATTAGGTTTGTATTGTATAAAATCATTCAATAATAAACATAAATAGATATTAATTGAATTAAAATTTGATTAAAACACTTGTAAAAATTATTTATGTATGATATAATTACTTACGTAAAAAAATATGTTGGTGGAGGATTTATGAAAAATAATGCACTATTAGTGGCTAGTTGGGTAACAAAATTTGTTCCAGTAGTTAGATATATTATTTTGGTAATGATGGCTATTATTGCTGTTGCTACAATAGTTCTTGTATTTATGCAAATAGGTCAAGGTAGCAATAGTTCAAATGCTATAACTGGTAATGCGGATAGTTACTATTCTCAAAACAAGGCAGGTTCTCGTGAGGGTAGAATTACTAGACTAATTTATGTTTGTGTAAGTTTGCTTGTAATATTGTCAGTATTGTTCTTTATTACATTTAACATTTATGATGGCGAATTTATTTAATAAGATTAACCACTGATTATCAGTGGTTTTTTATTGCATAATTTTAAATATATT
>JAZSRW010000036.1:0-3179 GCA_045538675.1 Candidatus Onthoplasma sp.
TGGTGGTATTGCCATAGCCATTGTATCCGCATTTTTAGTAGCATTAATATTCAATAGCCGAACTAAACATTTAAAATGATTATATTTAGATTGTTATTAACATATAATTGAATATGAGAAAAACATCACGTAAACGCTTAATTAAACCTTTGTTTGTTTTGGTGGTGTTTTTTTGTATTACAATTTGGTACTATATGTTGGTTCTTGTGCCTATTATTAAGACTTATTGTACCGCTAAAATTAACTCAATAACCGAACAAGCATTAAATGTGGCTATAAGTAATGTAATTAATACTACTGTTAACTATGATAGCATTATGAATATAAGTTATAATCAAAGCGGTGAAATTAGTTATATATCGGCTAATCAGTATATGATTAATACTATTTCACGTGAGATAATCAAAGACGCTAATGAACGAATTAAGATGATTGATGACGATTATATGCAAATTCCATTAGGTACATTATCTGGAATTGCATTATTTAATGGTAGAGGGGTACGTATTAGATTAAGTGCAAGCCCTGTAAGTATTATTGGCAGTAGTTTTGATTCAAACTTTATAAATGTTGGCATTAATAATACATTACATAAAATATATTTAACTATAAATGCTAGGGTAGATATGAATTTACCAATCAAGCGTCAAACCATTAATGTTAAGCAACAAGTATTGTTGTGCGAAAGCGTAATAGTAGGTAAAGTACCTAATGTATATTTTAACAATGGAATGAGTGATAAAGTGCTTAATCTTGTTCCTAATACTTAAATCTTGTATAATTTTAATTAATTTTAGTTAAATGATTGAAAAATAATAATGATTTTGCTATAATAGTGGTTATGAATTATAGATATTTTGATAATGCAGCAACTACTAGAGTAAATAGCGAGGTTTTACAAGCATATAATGAGGCTTGTAATGAGTTTTTTAATCCATCAAGTTTGTATACACCTAGTTTAAGTGTTAAAAATCGTGTAGAAATGGCAAGGGAAAGTATTTTAAGATATTTAGGCGGTGCTAATAAGTCAACCCTAATATTTACATCTTGTGCTACTGAAAGTAATAATGCGGTACTTAGAAATTGTATTAAACGTAAGGACAAAAAGTATATTATATCCGCAGGCGAACATTCATCTACTTACAATACTGCCAAAGCAATGATTAATGAGGGATACAATATTGATTTTGCACCATTAAATGAGGACGGAAGTGTTAATCAAGACGTGTTGTTTAGTATGATTGACAATAAAACAGATTTTGTGTCACTGATTCATGTTAGCAACGAAACAGGTGCAATTAATGATATTAAATATATCGCCAAACGTTGCAAGCAAATTAATCCTAATATATTAATCCATAGCGATGGTGTGCAAGCACTTCATAAAGTTAAAGTTAATATGGTTAATTTAGGTGTTGATTTTTATACAATTTCCGCTCATAAAATTAATGGTGTTAAAGGTATTGGTGGTTTATATATTGCTAACCCTCAAAAGTTTAATCCATACGTGATAGGTGGTGGGCAAGAAATGAATTTGCGTGGTGGTACTGAAAATGTGCCAGCAATATTATCATTTGCAAAAGCAATAAATCTTCCTGCCTGTGATTATGATAAAATGCGTGAACTAAAACAAACCTTGATAGACAATATCTCAGTGCCGTATAGACTTATTTCAAGTGATAAGTGCGTACCTAACATTATTTCATTGTGTTTCGAGAATTTACGTGGTGAAACATTAGTGCATATGCTTGAAAGTGATGGATTTTTGATAGGTACTGGTTCGGCTTGTAATAGCAAAAATACTGCTAATAGGGTATTAACCGAAATAGGTGTAAATCAAGACTATATTTTAGGTGCAATTCGTATTAGTTTTGAACAAGATTGTTCGTCTCAAGACGTAATTGACCTAGCAAACGCTATTAATAAAAATGTAGAGATATATTATAGCAAAACTCAAAAAGGTTAAAGGAATTAAAATATGGAACAAGTAATTTTAATTAGATTTTCAGAAATACATTTAAAGGGTAAAAATAAGGGATACTTTTTAAAACTATTATATACAAATATAAAAACTGCTTTAAAAGACTTTAAAAAGGTAATTAATCCTATTCAAAATAGAGTAGTGGTTAGCGATTATAACGTGGAAGATGAAGATGCTATTATTAGCGAAATTAAAAAGGTTTTTGGTGTATACTCAGTTAGTGTAGCATCTGTTATTTCATCAACTATTGAAGATATTACTGATTTTTGCACTAAACTTGATATTAGTGGTAGTTTTAAAGTAGATTGTAATCGTGCCGATAAGACTTTCCCAGTTAAATCAAATGATTTAGCCGCAGATATGGGAGGTGTAATATTAGAACATTGTCCTAATGCGTATGTAGATGTACGTAAACCAGAAACGATTGTTCATATTGATATTCGTGAAAATGGAAAAACATATATATTTGATAAAATTATATATACCTATGGAGGGATGCCTCTTGGCGAATATCGTGATGGATTGTTATTGCTTTCAGGTGGTATTGATAGCCCAGTAGCAGGTTTCCAAATGGCAAAAAGGGGATTACGTCAAGATATACTACATTTTGATAGTTATCCTTACACTAGCCCTCAAGCACGTGAAAAGGTTATTAGCCTTGCTAAACAAATCAAAACGTATATTGGTTGCCGTTATATGTATATTGTATCAATGTCAAAGTTGCAAGAGGAATTTCATCTTCATTGTAAGGAAGAATATGCTATCACACTACTTCGTCGTGCAATGATAAAGGTTGCAACAATTTTATGTGAAAGACATAACTACAAAACTATTATTACAGGCGAAAGTTTAGGTCAAGTAGCCTCTCAAACTATTGAAAGTATAACTGTAACTAATAGTATGGCAGGTAATTATCCAATTCTTAGACCTTTAATTAGTTTTAACAAAGATGAAATCATTAAAGTGGCACAAGAAATTGACACCTATGAAACATCAATTTTACCTTATGAAGATTGTTGTACAGTATTCTTACCTCAAAATCCAGTAATCAAACCAAAGATTAAAATTGCCGAAATAGAGGAAACACATATACCACTTGCTGATTTAATTCAACAAGCCATTGATGAAATTATTGTTATAGAGTTGTAATTTGTGTAAATATAAATAATAGTACACTATATATTGTATGATAAAAAAA
>JAZSRW010000044.1:0-5153 GCA_045538675.1 Candidatus Onthoplasma sp.
AATTGGCGAGACAGCATTTTTGATTTCAAAATTAAGCTCGCCTGTTTTTTTCGTGGTAGGCGACAGCGAAACTGCACTTAAAGCCGAAGCACAATTAATTGCTTTAGGCAAACGTGTGGCCATAATTGAAAGTACTGATAATCCATATATTATTAGCAAGTACCAAAGCCAAGACACCGTAATTAAATTGTTAAATACCCTATTTAATATGGTAAACAATAATTTAGATGTAGTTATTGTTACGCCATCTGCAATTAATTTAAAATTAGGTGACCCTAAACAATTTAAAGCAAGTATTATCGAATTTAGGGTTGATACCACGATTGATATTCAACAGTTACCTACAATGTTAACTAAAATTGGTTATGTTAGGGTTGATAGCGTGCAACAAGTTGGCGAGTTTGCTATTCGTGGTGAAGTTATTGATATTTTTGCACCTAACCACAAAAATCCTATACGTATAAATTTGTTTGACGATTTGATTGAAAATATTATATATTTTGATAACGTTAATTTGTCTACAATATCTAAATTGCAACATCTTCAAATTAGTCCAATGCGTGATTTGATTTTAAGTGATGATGAAAATAAACAATACGCAACACAATTATCAAAACTAGCCGAACAAACCAAAGAAAATAAATTATATGAATTGTCATCACAATTTGAAATAAATGGCAAAATTCCTAATAATTATTTAAAGTTGGTTGATACAAAATTCTATTCAATATTTGATTATTTAAAAGAAGCAAGGCTAGTTGTTAATAATCCGTTGCATATCAAAACACAGTTGCAACAACTATGCAAGGAACATTGTAAATATATAGAAAGTATATTTGCAAATAGTGAGATTATAAATAAGTTAGTTCCGTCTGAGCAATTTGATTGGGATAGTAGTGCGATAGTGTTTGATAGTTTGAATAATTTTAAAACTAAAAATAAAATCGAACTAAAAGCAAAAAATCTATCAAGTTATTTGTACAAAACAGACCTTATTAAATACGAACTAGGTGCGATTAGAAAAAAGCAAATTCAATTATGTTTGGACAACGAATATACTTATAATTCGATTAAAAAATTACTTATATCTAACGGTGTGGGTGTTTCTACTGATTTAAAATCTCAAGGGATTGTATTAACTCAAAATAAGTTACCATATAATGTGTGTTTTGAACAAGATGATGTTTGGTATATAGGTAGCACTAACTTTGCACACAAAAAGACTATTGCAAAGTATAATAAATCTCAAATTAAATTTTTACCTAAAGCGGGCGATTATGTAGTACACGAAGTTCACGGTATTGGCAAATGTGAAGGTGTAGTTACATTAAACGTAATGGGTGCGGATAAGGACTTTTTTAAAATTATTTATAAAAATAATGATGTACTATATGTACCTACCGAAAATACTAATACGTTATCGCTATATATGAACGATGGCGGTATTGTTAATTTAAATAAATTAGGTGGTAAAGAGTTTTCGCTACACAAGGCTCGAGCACAGGAAGCTATTGAAGATATGGCAAAAGAATTGCTGGTATTGTATTCAAAGCGTCAAAATAGCAAGGGATATAAGTATAGTGAAGATGATTATTTATGTACCGAATTTGATAATGCTTTTGAATACGAGGAAACGGTAGACCAAGCACAGGCAATACAAGATATCAAAAATGATATGATATCTGGCAAGGTGATGGATAGATTAATTTGCGGTGATGTTGGTTATGGCAAAACCGAAGTGGCAATGCGTGCAGCGTTTAGGGCAGCAATTGAAGGCAAACAAGTGGCTGTTCTTGCACCAACAACAATATTATCGTTGCAACACTATATGACATTTACCAAGCGTTTTAAAAATTTTGATATCCGCATTGAAATGCTAAACAGATTTAAAACCGCCAAACAAAAGGAAGATATTATCAAACGATTAAAAGACGGCAAGATTGATATTATTTGCGGAACTCATAGTTTGGTGGCGGATAGTGTTGGGTTTAAGGATTTGGGATTACTTATTCTTGACGAAGAACAACGATTTGGCGTAAAAGCAAAGGAAAAACTTAAAAATCTTAAAAATAATGTTGGTGTAATAACAATGTCGGCAACGCCTATACCACGTACATTAAATATGGCATTATTAACATTAAGAGATATTAGCATTATTAATACTCCACCGCAAAATAGATTGCCTGTTAAAACGTATGTTGTGCCTTATGATGATAACACTATTATTCAAGCAATAAATAGCGAGATTGAACGAGACGGGCAAGTGTTAATTGTTTATAATGATATAGACAAAATTTATCATTTTGCCTCAAAGTTAAAGGAAAAACTTAGCCCGTTAGTGTGTATGGACGTAGCACATGGCAAGATGACCAAAATTGCACTGGAAAATGCTATTCAAAGATTATATACTAGGCAAACAAATGTATTTATATCTACAACATTGATTGAAAATGGGGTTGACCTGCCAAGTGCTAATACTTTAATAGTGTTGGATAGCCAAAATTTAGGATTGTCGCAAATGTATCAATTACGTGGTCGTGTTGGTCGAAGTCTTAAACAAGCCTATGCATATTTTACCTACCCTAGCGATAAAACATTAACTATAGAGGCGTCTAATAGACTAGAGGCTTTGGCAGAAAACACTGAACTAGGTAGTGGATTTAAAATTGCAATGAGAGATTTGCAACTTCGTGGTGCGGGCGAACTTTTAGGTAAATCTCAACACGGTCATATGATAAAAATAGGTTATGATATGTACGTTAAGTTACTAGAAGAAACGTCTAAAAAACTAATGGGACAAAAATTAGACGTTAAGCGTGAAGTTAAATTAGATATTGCAATTAATGCACGTATTCCTAACGACTTTGTTGATGACGAAACCGAAAAATTAAAAATATATTCTAAAATATCTAATATCAATAGCATTCAGGCTCAAAAAGACGTGGTTGCGGGCTTAAAATCTAGTTATAGCCGTATTCCAAAAGAAGTTTTGCAATTAACAAATGTGGCTTTAATCAAAGCGTTATGTCAAAAACTTGGTGTTAAGCATATTGTTATTGACAAATCAAATATGTTTGTTGAATTTTATGAAGATGCTATAAATTTAGACCAACTTCTTAAGGATTTTACTAAATTTAATAAGTTTGGTTTAAAAAAATCCACTTTGCCAACAATTAAGTTAAATACTAACGAGTTCTCACCAGAAACCGCTCAAGGCTATATAATTGGATATTTACAATCAAAATGTGAGCAAATATAGTCAAAATAGTTGCAATTTTTTGAGATATCATATATAATAAGTTGACAATTAATTACTTGTATTAAGGAGCAATAAATGAAAAAGTTTACTACAATATTAATGACCTGTTTAATAATGCTAGTTGTTGTGCTAACCGGTTGTTCTACTTTTAAAGTGGATAAGGTTAAGTATTATAACGAAGTGATTGCTAAAATAGGTGATGAAAACATAACAAGATTTGACCTAATTAATGCCTATAATAGTTATGGATATAATAGTTATGTAACTCAACAAGGTAAAACCACTAAAGAAGCCTTGATTAGTACTATGGATTCTTTGGTTCAACGCAAACTTATGGTTAAGTATGCTTTGGATAATCCTGACAAATATTCTTTAAGTGAATATGAAGTTAAAAAATTATATCGTGATACGGTTGATAGTTTGCTAGATGCTATTTCAAGCAATATGGAAACTGCTAGAAAGATTTATGATTTGGAATTAACAGAAGAAGATAATGACGAAGAAGAAAGCAAGGAAACTCATAAGATGAGTGACTATGCTTATCAAAAACGTGTAAAGTTAGTTGATGTTGAGCAAGAAGATGAAACTATTGTTAAGCAAATCAAGTATATTGATACTGATACTGAAAAAGACATTGATGAAATTAAGCCTGCATTAGCGGATAGATATGTTGTTAATCATAAAGATTATACTAAAGATGCAATTGTTAAAGCGTTAATGAATCAATTTAATAGAGAATTGTATACCAACGAAAATAATGAAGATTCAGAAAAATATTATAAAGTTTGTGATAAGGCATTAGAACTTACTTATCTAAATCTATCAAACTATGAATATTATTTACGTGAAAATGGCAAGAAACTTTCAAATAGTAATTATGACTTGTTGTATAGATTTGTTGACAGAACATATACTAGTCAACTTGAAAGTGCTTATATCACTAAAGTTAATAACTACTATTTGCAAAATGAAACATTGTCAAATGAAAGTATAATAAATGCATTTAAGGCTTTGTATGAAAGCGATTATGAAAAATATGCTAATGACACAGAATCTTATAATGAAAACATTATCAAGACTGATGGTGATTTGATTTATTATCACCCAACTAATACAGATGCTGAATTTGGATATTTCTTACACGTATTATTACCGCTTAACAATGTTGAAGATGACTTAAAGTGGTTAAAGGACCACAGACATTTGTATACAGATGCTGAATATCAAGCAGAACAAATGAATTTGATTAATCAAATTATGTGTGCTCAACGTACAACTAGTGAAGTTCGTGATGACGAAACTGGCGAGTTGTTGCACGAGGAAGGTGTTACTCTTGAAGCACAAGTGTCAATCATAGATGCTTTGGAAGAATATGAACAAAATGTTAGAGATTTGGCTTCATTTAAAGAGTTTATGTTTAAGTATACTACCGATAATGCAACATTAAGTGCAGATATGCCTTATGTTATTGGTTATAATGCAGTGACTGATGAAGAATATTCTTCAATGGTTGCAAACTTTACAGCCGAAGCGATAAGACTAATGAAGGAAAACAAAACCTTTACTGCTTCTGATGAATACATTTTAACTAACTATGGTGTGCATTTATTGTATTACCTAGGACCTGTGGCTAACAAAATATCAGTTGAAGATGTTAATAAGGTTACAGTTGAAAAGTTGGATAGTATGGTGCTAAATGTAGCAACTGGTGAAACATATTTGGATAGAGTGTTTGATTTGGTATATCCAGCAGGTAGTGATGGTATGTTTACAAGTAATACTAAATATTCTAGTTACGAACAAACATTAATTGATTCGTTATATGCTAAATATCCTGTAAAATTATACGAAACAAAGATTAAAGCATCAGATAAAGTTTAATAAAAACAAAACG
>JAZSRW010000039.1:0-5524 GCA_045538675.1 Candidatus Onthoplasma sp.
GTCTTCCTAAGACCGCTTGGCCTCCGACTTATTCATTTTATGCATGATAAATATGCTTATGAAGCGAGCCAGATGGCTCTTCATGATACAGCAGTAGAACGCTTGATGGCGTTTGGTATTGCAGGATTTTCATCTGCAGTCGATTCACTTTCAGCAATCAAATATGCAAAGGTTACACCTATACGTAACGATCAAGGTATAGCAGTCGACTTTAAGATTGAGGGTGATTTCCCTAAATTTGGTAATGATGATGACCGAGTAGACAACTTGGCTACCGAACTAGTACAAGAGTTCTTTAATGAAATTGATAAACAACCTTTATATCGTAATGCAAAACCAACACTTTCACTATTAACAATTACTTCAAACGTAATGTATGGTCAAAAAACAGGTGCTACACCAGATGGTCGTAAGGCTGGCGAAGCATTTGCACCTGGTGCTAACCCAATGCACGGTAGAGACTCAACAGGTGCATTAAATTCACTTAATAGCGTAGCAAAAATTAAATTTGCTAATTGTTGCCAAGACGGTGTATCCAACACTTTCTCAATTGTTCCAAATGCTTTAGGTAATAACCAAGAAGAACAAATTGATAATCTTGTATCAATTCTTGACGGATACTTTATTCAAGGTGCTCAACATATTAATGTTAATGTATTAAATCGTGAACTATTGATTGACGCTATGAATAACCCTTGGAAATATCCAAATTTAACAATTCGTGTGTCTGGTTATGCAGTTAACTTTAATAAGTTAGATAGAGCACATCAAGAAGAAGTGATTGCTCGTACTTTCCACGAAAAAAGATAGTAGAGATGTGTATGACAGGTAAAATAACTGAAATTGAAACAATGGGTTCGGCAGATGGACCAGGCGTTAGACTAGTAATATTTCTTTCAGGTTGCAAGTTAAGATGTTTGTATTGTCATAATCCTGAAACGTGGAATATTAATGGTTTTAGACGAGAAATCAATAGTGATGAAGTATTAAATTTATACAATAAGTATAAAGTTTATTACGGAGATAAGGGCGGTGTCACTTTTAGTGGTGGTGAACCTTTAATGCAATCCGAATTTGTAACGCAAACTATTAAATTATTAAAGTCTAATAATATTCATACCGCTCTTGATACGTCTGGCGTGGGCGATAATTATGATGAATTACTTGAACTAGTAGACCTTGTAATATTAGATGTTAAGGCAGTAGATAAAGATGAATATAAATATCTTACGGGACAGGATATAGACGGGTTTAATAAGTTTTTAAGTAAATGTCAAGAGTTAGATAAAAAGTTGTGGCTTCGTCAAGTTATTGTTCCAGGAATTAATGATGACGAGCAACACGTTTTAAAACTAAAACAATTTGCTAGCAATATAAATAACGTTGAAAGGGTAGAGTTATTACCATATCATTCAATGGGTAAGACTAAGTATCAAACGCTAGGCTTAAAATATAGACTAGAAAATACACCTGATATGGATAAAAATAGGTGTAAAGAACTGGAAAAACTATTAAAATAATAATAACTTGACATAAATTATTGACTTACACAAATTTTATGTTATAATAAAAACATCAAGCGTCAAGTAGTAATACATTGATTGCAATGGCTATGTTAATGGCAAAAAGGAAAGTGGATTTTCTGCTTTCCTTTTATTAAACAACAAAACTAGTTATTTTGCGAATAGATGCAAACGGAATATAATATATATTAGCAAGAAGCCAGCCAAAGACAAATAAAAATTTAGTATTGTGGAGAGTAGGGTATGTGAAAATATATAATATAATAAAAATCCAAACTAGAGTAGTGGTCTAATTTGGAAATTTATATATTTTTTTATTTGGCTTTTATATCTTTTTCTTGTTTAATATTAATGTCTTCAGTTTCAATTTTGCTTTCATTACTATTGTCGTTAAAATAAGAATTATTTTCAATATCTTGTGTATTATTGTTATTGTATACGCTATCAGTATTGTTACTATTATTTTTATCCAAGTCGTCTAAAGGGTCTGCAATTTCGGGTAAAGTATGTTTAGGCGGTTGGTTGTTAGAGTCCTTTTTACTATTTATTTTTTCACGTAAAGTATTTAGTTTTTGCTTAAAATATTTTGATATTTTACTTTCGCCCATAGTATTAATATTCGACTTTACTGTAGTACCCGAATAAGTGTCAATATTACTTACACGTTTATTTAAGTTACGTTTATTTTTTTTGTGTTTAGTATTTGATTTTTTTGATGTATCTGTTTCAATGTTTGCTGAAGTATTAGTAGTTGTTGCATTATTTTGTTGTTTTTCTAGTTCGTTACGATTAATTAGGTTTGAATTTGGTTCATTATAAGGGTTTGCATAGTTTGCTCCATAAGGATTACCAAATCCAGCACCATACGGCATACCATATCCACCATAAGGCATTCCGTAGCCATAACCACCATATCTATTATAATCATTGTTGTATAATGCGGTGTTAAAGAATGTGTCAATATTACGTTTGGTAGGGGCGTAGGTGTCAATATTTGACTTTAAACCAAAAGTTGTAGGTTTATCGTCGTTAGAAATGTTCATTTCGTTATTATTTTTATCATTTTCTACTTCAATAACATTATCGTTTTTTTCATTATTATCAGTATTATTTTCATTATTTGAGTTGTTGGATATATCGCCATTATTTTCTAAACTGGTTTCGTTATCTTGATTTTCTTCATTAGAGTTATATTCATAACCATAAATTATTTGGTTAGGATTTATCCTAAAAAAGAAGGGATTAGTAATATTATTGATAAACTGTAAAGAAGCGATAGCATTATTTAACGCATTTATACGTGTTTCAAGTTGATTGATAATGTTAAGATAATTACTAGCAGTAGTTTCAAAATCGTCATCATCACAATCTTCGCAACCATCAATACAGCAAATTACATCTTCGCTTAGATTTTCTAAGGTTTCGGCTAAAAACTTAATTGAATTGGTATGTTCCTTAATATATATTTTTTGCTCGTTGGTAAGTGATTTTTCACCGTTTTTATATGCTTCAAGGTAATCCATAGTGTCTTTAATTGCATTACTTAATGTTGTTTTTAATGCTTCATATTCGATATTGGTTTGATTAAGAGTTTGGTCTAAATAATTAATAGTTTCGTCCTTGTTAAGCACTTGTTCTTCGCCATTTTCGTCTGTAGTACTAAAAGTTATATTATTAGTATTATTTTCGCCAACTTGGTCACTAGATTGAGATTGCTCTATATTTGAAATATTATTATCTAAATTAGATTCGTTTTCATTTAATTCTTGGTCTAAATTAATATTTAATTTATAATTAATGCGTGAAAGATTAGGTAGGGCTTGTTGCATTTTTTCGACATCTTCATAAATTGAAGTTAAGTCATTGTTTTGACTTTGCTTGCTATCAATAGCAGTAACGGCAATAGAGCCTATTAATCCTCCTGACAACATCAAAATTTTAAGATATTTATTCATAATTAACCTCCTATGCCTAGTATGTGCAAAAATTTGTATAATATTAGTTCAAATTTTAATCAGATATTATGTTTTGCTATACAAAATATAAATTAATGGTTTAAATTTTTGATTTTGGGTAAGATTTTAAGTATAAAGTAAGGAGATAGATATGGATAGCGAAAAACGAAATCAAAACTACAATATGTATGTAGATGCAAAACTGCCTAAAACAAAGTTAATTCCTTCTATGGCAAAAGCATTTTTAGTAGGAGGGCTTATTTGTTGTTTTGGACAACTTTGTATAGATGCTTATGCAACGTGGTGGCCGAATTTGAGCGAAGCCGAACTAGGAACTGCAATGCTTAGTACTATTATATTTTTAACCGCCATCTTAACAGGATTTGGTGTGTTTGACTGGCTTGGTGCATTTGGTGGAGCAGGAACTGTTATACCTATTACAGGTTTTGCTAATGCTATTGTTAGTCCTTCAATGGAATTTAAAAAGGAAGGCATTATATTTGGTATTTGCGTCAAAATGTTTAGTATAGTAGGACCAGTAATTGTATTTGGCGTAGTAGGTAGCGTAGCAGCAGGATTAATATATTTGATATTTTAGGGGGAATAATGGTTAGTACTAATAAACAAACAGTTATATTTAATAATAAACCTACAATAATTGGTAGTTACAGCATTGGTGGACCACTCGAAAGTAAAGGACCTATTAGTGATTATTTAAATTATAAACTTATAGACGACAAATTAGGCGAGTCAACCTTTGAAAAGGCCGAACGAAAGTTGCTAGAACATATTATATTTGGTGCGATTGATAATGCTGGGCTTAAACTTAATGATGTTGATGTATTGCTTGGTGGCGATTTGTTAAATCAGATAGTAAGTTCATCGTTTGCTGCACGTAAATTTGGCATTACATTTATAGGATTATATAGTGCATGTGCTACCATGGCAGAAAGTTTGGCTTTAGGGGCAACGCTAATTGATAGGCAAGTATTTAGTAAAGTGTGTTGTGCAACCGCCAGTCACTTTTCTAGTGCCGAACGTCAATATCGTTTTCCGCTAGAACTAGGCAATCAACGTCCACCAACATCTCAATGGACAGTTACAGGTGGTGGGGCAACAATTTTGTCTACTAAAGGTAAAGGACCAATAATTACAAGTGCTACATTTGGAAAAGTAGTAGACTTTGGTATTAAAGACGTAAACAATATGGGTGCGTGTATGGCACCTGCTGCTATGGATACCATTATGACGCATTTAAAGGGAACTAACACACGTGTTGAAGATTATGACCTTATTGCAACAGGGGATTTAGGTAAACTTGGTAGTGAAATATTAGTAGATTTACTTGAACGTAAAGGCATAAAACTAGGGCAAAACTATAGTGATTGTGGCAATCTTATATATAACAAGCAGGAAAAGGTATTTATGGGCGGAAGTGGTAGTGGTTGCAGTGCAACCGTGCTTAATTCGTATATTATGCATAAATTACGTAGTGGCGAATTTAAAAAGGTGTTATTAGTGGCTACTGGGGCATTACTTAGCACTACAACTAGTCAGCAAGGTGATAGTATACCAGGTATTGCTCACGCAGTATGTATTGAAAGGGGTGAATAATGGAATTTAATATTATGAATTATGTTATATCGTTTTTAGTAGGTGGTGCGATTTGTGGTTTGGCACAAATATTAGTGGTGCGTACCAGTATTACCACTTCACGTATATTAGTATTATTTTTAACTTTAGGCGTGATATTACAAGCGGTTGGAGTATATCCATACTTTAAAGATTTTGCAAAGGCAGGTGCAACTGTGCCTATTATTGGATTTGGTGCAACTCTTGCCAAAGGTGCAATTGAGGGTGCTAAAAAAGCAGGCTTTTTAGGTGTGTTACAGGGTGGGTTAACCGCCACCGCAGGCGGTATTGCAGTAGCCATTGTCTCTGCATTTTTAGTAGGCTTAATATTCAATAGCCGAACAAAACATTTGAAGTGATTATATTTAGATTTAAATTAACATATAATTGAATATGAGAAAAACATCACGTAAA
>JAZSRW010000158.1:0-5435 GCA_045538675.1 Candidatus Onthoplasma sp.
GTAGTAAATATCATTTTCAACTTCATTGTTGTCTATAGCAGTTAATAAGACTTGTGCTGTTCCATTATATATTAAGTTTTGTTCAGCATTAACTACTAGTAAATTATTTTTCTTAATCACTTCTATAGATATTTCATTAGATGTTGTACTTAATCCGTTAGCGGTTGCCACTGCCTTGTAGTAATATTTACCTACTGGTGTCGTTGTCTTATTATGAATATATGTGGAATTTATAGCATTGTCAATAATATTTCCATTACTTGGCGTAAATCCACTAGTTGTACTACGGTACCATTGATATGTTATCTCTAGTTCGTGTTCGGCTTTCGCTACTAATGTCGCTTTATCCACACCATACTCTATTTTATTTACATCTGTGCTAATTTCAATAGTTGGTGGTATCTTTTCCCAGTTCGCTGTCAATGTTGCATCTTCAACATTGAATGTGAATACTTTGTTTTCAAATTTAGCACCTTCACTTGCTGTCCAACCTGCAAATGTATATCCTGCTCGTGTTGGGTCTGTGATTGTTAATGTCTCACCATTTGATTTAGTAAATGTACTGTTTTCGGTCTTTCCGTCCCAAATACCGCCATTTGGATTGATTGTTAAGGTTGTTTCTGTACCCTTAATTTTTACTTCAACGCTACCACTTGCTTGTTTGTAGTTTGTTGACGCAGGAATATAGTAATAAATTGTATATACTCCAGCATCTTTGGCTTTTGGATTAGTTTTTATAGTTCCTGTAGCGTTATTGTAATTTTCGGCAGTCAATTCTGTCCCTATATTATAATAAATATCATTATCTATTCCATTAGAATCAGTTATTTCTAATAAAACTTGCTCTTCGCCATTAAATTCAAGGTTTGTAGCAGGGATAATTGTTAATTCGTTAGTAATTGGAAGTATTTCTACTGTAACATTATCTTTAATTTCATAATAGTTTCCATCGTCAGGAATATAGTAATAAATTGTATATACTCCAGCATCTTTTCTGGTTGGATGAGTTGTTATCGTTCCAGAAGCAGATGTATAGTTAGTAGACGACAATTCTGTTCCTATATTATAATAAACATTAGCACTGCTTTGATGTGTTACAACTACTAAGGTTTGATTTTGTCCATTAAATTCTAATTCAGGTTGATAGTTTACATTTATAATATTTTCAGCCTTTCCAATTTCTACAATCTCGCTACCCGAAATCTCATTGTAGTTTGTACTTGCTGGTACGTAATAATATACTGTGTATCTATTAGCATTTGTTGCTTTTGGTAGTTGGGTTGAACCTATAGTATTATAATTAGATGAATTTATAGCATTATTAATACTATAATACACATTATTATCAATTTCATCACTATCTATTATTTGTAATAATTGTTGTTCTTGACCATTATATTTAAGATTATTATTTGCAATCACCGAGAACGAATTGTTCGCTTTTGTTACTCTTATTGTAATTTCATTAGAGGTGGCCGTTAAAGTAGTTTTATCTTCATAACTAACTGTTGCAACACATTTATAGTAATATGTTCCAACAGAAATCTCCTTTGAACCTTGAACATATGTTGCACTTGTTGCGCCACTAATCGCTGTAGTATTATTTGTTTCAAAGTTTGCACTTGTGCTACGATACCATTGATATTGTATTGGCAAATCGTGTGTTGCGTTTGCAGTAAATGTGATATCTTTACTACCATACACAATTGAGTTTGTGTCTGCTTCAATTTCAATTGTAGGATTAACCTTTGACCATTGTGCCACCAATGTATGATCGCTTGCTGTATTTACAATTGTTGTTTCTTTTTTTATATCGTTACCGAATTTCCAACCATCAAATTTGTATCCTGTTCGAGTAGGTGTTGGTAAATTTCCATAAGCCTCATTGAATGTAACCGTTTTGCTGGTCATTCCTACAGTTCCACCATCTGCGTCAAATGTTACTATGTATGTTTTTACTGTCCAGTGTGCATAAATTGTGGTATTTGAAGACCCCATAGTATCATTTTCATCAACTTGAGTTCCGCCAGTCGCTTGAGTGTGCCAACCGCTAAATGCATATCCATCTCTTGTTGGTGTTGGCAATGTTCCATATGATTGACCATAATTTAATGTAATTTCAGTATTTCCAGATAATGTTCCACCATTTGCATCAATAGTCAATGTATAACTACGTCGTTGAATATATACATTTATTTCTTCAATATTAAAGTCTATAGTATCTGATGTGATTTGAACTCCGCTTTCATCAGTAATCTTGTCTAAAGAGTATCCTAACGTATCATAACCTAAACTACTTATTATTGAACTATATACACTGTCAACATTCATGCCTCCACTAGTTCTACCTAAATCCAACACTCTTGTAGCACTTTGAGGATATCTGCCAGCAACGTCCTTAACATAAACATTGGCAGTATAGTATTGATTTAACCACAACGCATATAGTGTTATGGTAGATTGATGAGGAGGAGTAAACGTAACAAAAGCCAAATCGCCATAAACCGCTGCTGGTGGATTATTAATATCATAATCAGATGTTACCCATCCAGCAAATAGATACCCTTCTTTTGAATAAGTGTTACTGGTTAGACGCATTTGCTTATTATATATTCCTGGTTGAGGGTTCATACTTCCACTAGTTGCACCCTTGCCATCAAATACAATCTCATAAGTATCATCAGCCCATTGAGCCGTTAAAGTTGCATCTGTTGTTTGATTTGCAATATGTATTGCAGGATATCCAACACTATCTGTAGGGCTTCCCACATTAATAGTATCAGTATTTACATAACTATTTGCAATATAAACATTACGGATTTTACCTTTAAAGTATCCGCCATATGGAGTTGTTGGACTGGTACTAGGTTCAGCACCAACAAATATTGAATTCCCCGAATAATAGCCAATGTTTCCTACAAAATTTTCAGATGTTCCTGCCAATTGACCATCTATATACAGTCTTGCATAGTTTCCATCAAAACTACCAACAAATGTATGCCAGCCTGCACTTAAAGAGTCCCAGTCTTTATTTGCAGTTGCATATTTGTAAGAATTAGCCCCTTTATCAAACATTGTAAAATTAATATTGCCATTTCGAGATTCAAAATTCCAACCACCACTTTCAGTACAAGAAATCAATCTTTGGTCTGATGTCATTTTTGACCAATCATCCATATATGCTTCTAGACTGATAAATATTTTATCAGCATACATATAATCTTTACCAAGATTTATATAATCATCACCATCAAATGTCATAGCCTCATTTTTAAGTGCTACCGGTTCTATTAATGTGTGACCACCTGACCAATAATCTAAATGAATTCCTATTTCGTTCTCTGGAGCCATTATTGAATAACTGCTGTTAACAGGTTGACTAATTGTGCTATTAGTTGAACTTCCATTCCAAGTCCCGCCATTAGGATTAATTGTAATACTCACATCTACATTTTCAATAACAATTGTAGAACTTGATGCAATCTCATAATAATCGTCAGTTTCTGGAGAATAGTAATATACTGTATAAATTCCCGCATCTTTTGCAGTTAATGTAAATTCTTCACTTTCTTTATCAAAAGTTGCGTAATTATCTGCATTAATTGCGTATGCTTCGTTATATACACCCGATTCAACTCTATAATACACATCGCCATTTGTCGCTAGCAATTTGATTATATTTTGTTCTTCTCCTGTGTATGTTAAATCCTCATAAAGTGTAACGCCAAAATAATTATTTTCTTTAGATGGCAATATGCTTACGCTAGCACTAGATGATAATTCATTATAATCTGTTCCTGATGGAACATAATAATAAACCGTATATGTACCAACATCGGTTGCTTTAATAGTTATAGTTTCGCCTTCATATCCATAACTACAAGTAGAATAATTTGAAGATGTAATTGCTTGACTTGAAGCATACGCCTCATTAACAACCTTGTAATACACACAACCCTTCAAAGGAGTAATCGTCATTAAAGTTTGTTCTTGTCCTGTGTACGTTAGCCCATCATATTTAACTATTTCAAACAAGTTATCTTCACCGGCCTTAGTTAAAACCGAGTTTTCTTGTTTTAGTTTATCAGACAAACTAACACTTGCCAAATTAGCAAATCCTTTACTTTTATTTATATTCTTGCCAGACACCACCGAAATAACCGATGCCATCAAAAGCGTCGCCCCTATGAATATTGGAAGTAAAATCTTTTTTAACTTCATAAATTTCTCCTTTATCGTATCCCTTGGTAAAACCAAAAGCCAATTTGAGTTTTATTCGTTCATTATGCCACATATTACAAATTTTGAAGATTTCGATCTGAGTATTTAAATATATTTTCTTTGTAATATAATTATTATACTGATATTATAACAAACTTCTACATTTTTAGTCAAATAAATATCACTTTTTTTATGATAAATTTTAAATTTTTTACTCAAAAAGCCAATTATTTAACCTATTTCAAAAACAAACCCTATTTTGATTGACAAAATCGCCTAAAAAACGTATTATTTTGTTATGTTTTAATTTTAGGAGGATGTATGAATATTACTTTATTAGGCTGTGGAAGATGGGGTTCTTTCATTGCTTGGTACATGAATGCTATTAAGCATAATAACGTTATGGTTTGGGGACGTTCTGGCGACCCACTGCTTGAAAATTTGATCAAAACACGTAAAAATGATTATGTGGAATTCCCAGAAGAAATTGAAATAACAAGCGACCTAAACAAAGCCCTTAATCATAGCGATATAATTATTATTTCTATCAGTGCTCAAGGCGTTAGAGACTTGATGAGCAAAGTTAATAAAATTCCTGAATACAAAAACAAAACATTTGTTTTATGTATGAAAGGAATTGAAGATTCAACTGGAAAACGCTTGAGTGAAGTTTTGATTGAAAGCGGTGTTGACAAAAATAAGATTGCTGTTTGGGTTGGTCCTGGCCATATTCAAGAATTTACTCGCCGTGTTCCAAACTGTATGATTATTGATAGTTATAATCCTGAACTTACAAAATCTTTAGTAACAAGTTTTTCAAGCAATCTTATTCGTTTTTATCTTGGCAACGACATTATTGGTAGTGAAATTGGAGCCGGAGCAAAAAATGTTATGGGCATAGGTGCAGGAATGCTTGACGGGCTCGGTTATTCCGTACTAAAAGGTGCCTTAATGGCTCGTGGAGCACACGAAGTTTCAAGACTAATAAAGGCCAAAGGTGGTAACGAATTTTCAGCATACGGACTATGTCATTTGGGTGATTATGAAGCAACTTTATTTTCACCACATAGTCATAACAGACGTTTTGGCGAAATGTTTGTTAAAGGCGAACCTTTTACCAAATTAGCCGAAGGTGTTGCAACCACGAAGGCAATGTTAAAAATGGCAAAAGAATTAAATATTGAATTACCAATCACTCAAGCAATTTTTAATAT
>JAZSRW010000079.1:0-7878 GCA_045538675.1 Candidatus Onthoplasma sp.
AGTTTGAGTTGATTACTAAAAAGGATTTTAATACAGTAAAACAAGGCTTAGTTATAGATAATTTTCCGCTAATTATTAGCGATTATAACAAGACTATTTGTGCCTTTATATTAGTGGATATAATCAAAAGTATTTTGCCTAAAAACAAGCCTGAACCTAATCTATTTTTAATGGCTATAAATACATTAAAAAAGATTGAACAAGAAGATGCCGAACAAGCCCTTATTGAGTTTATAATTGAATTTATTGATGAACTAGGCGAAGGACTTAATTTGTTTGACGCAACAGGTAAAGTATATCTTGATAAAATGGTGGCGGATTTTACGCCACAACCTACAATTAATAGCGTGGAGATTGATAAAAAGGTGTATAACGCATTAATTGTTCCAACATCTAATTCCAATATTAAAAAATCGTGTTTAAAATTATTAAATACAATACTACTGTTAAAATATGATGTAGAGTTAAAGTCATTTAGTTTTATATAAAAAGAACATTGAATTTAATCAATGCTCTTTTTTATTTATTTAAAGTTTCTTCATTTTCTTCTGTTGAGCCATTGGTATTTTTAATTGTCATATTGTTTGCATCATAATAGCGAGTGCCTAAACAATTTTCATTACATTGTGATTTGGTTTGTTGTTTTTTACGTTTTTCTATCTTATACTCTTTTCCAGTATATATCATAGCGGCTATAAGCGAACTAATCGCACCAACACAAGAAGTAAGTACACCCGCAATCCCTATATTTTTTATAACATTTGATTCATATTTATCTAATCGTTCTTGCTTTTGCTTATCAATCTCTTCAATTTTTGCTTTAACTTCGGTATTATTTGAATTTTCAACTACTTTTTGAGCATATTCAACCGAATTTAAATGCTTTACTTTTTCATCAAATTCTTCATAATCAATTAAACCATTAGCATAATCATTTGATACTTTTGTAAATTCAGTTTTAAAACCATCACTAAATTCTTCACTAGCCATAAATTGCTCGTAAATAGCATTTTGGTCATCAGTTAATTCTTTAATATCGGTATCATACTTAGTTCTCTCAATTACAGTAGGAGATGCAGATATTACCATCGTGGCAAAAAAACCAGCCGCTATATGAGCAGCAATAATGCGTTTTTGTCCCGCAGTCTTTTTAGGCTTAGGTTGTTTTTCCTTTTTATCAATTCTTCCAGTTTCAATATTCATTAACATAAATTTTCTCCTTGTGCATTTATTTAAAAGTAGCCATATAATATCATAAAAGTAGGTGGTTGTCAATATGTAATTACGCTAAAAACAACAAAATGTAGCATAATCTAAATTAATTTTAATATATAATAACAAATGGAAACTACGTTTTTGGAGTTAAAGTGCAAGCAAGTAATCAATGTGGTGGATGGCAAAACATTAGGGCGAATTATTGATATTGTGATGGATATTAAGTCTTGTAAAATACTTGGCTTGATTGTTCCAAGCCCTACAAGTGGTTGGCTATCGTGTTTTCGCACAGGTAAAGAAATATTTATACCATTTGAATGTATATGCAAAATTGGTGTTGATGTTATACTGGTGGAACTATATATCAACAACGACCATATAAAACCACCACCAAAGAAGCCAGATTGTAAAGATGATTGCAAGAAGTAATTATGAATACGGGTACTCTAAGGGGGCAACTGCTTTTCCCCTTAGTATTCCCCCTTTGAAATAGGTATTTGTTTAAATATGAAAGTATGAAAATATGAATACGCAAAGCAAGTTTGCTTATGAAAATGTGGCAAAACACTTGTTTCGGACGATTTTTATTTTAAGATTTATGGCACTATAAATTGTGTTGTGTTTTTTTGCTTTATACTACAAAATGTATAATTATTTTAAAAATTATATAAAAACAGTTGTGTTTTTTTTTAAAATATGAGATAATCAAAATATATAAAATTAGCACCTGTTTAAAAGTTTTGATTTTGGTGTATAATTTACAAAGGAGATTATATTATGAAATGTGTGTTTTGTGGCTGTAAAGATAGTAAGGTGGTAGATAGCCGTTATCTAAAGGATACATCTATTCGTAGACGTAGAGAATGTGTAGATTGTGGTAAGCGTTTTACTACCTATGAAACAGTGGAAACTAATCCTATGATTGTGACCAATGTGTTTAACGAACGTGAACCTTTTAAACTTGAGAAATTGGTAGAAAGTCTTCGTTACGCAACCTATTGCCAAAATGTTGGAGATATTCAAGAATTGGCTGAAAATATCGAGCAAGCATTATTACTTGAAGGTAATCAAGAAATTACAACTAAGGATATTGTAAAAATAACAATCGATAAATTGTCAGAAATTGATAATATTTCTGCAGTGGTATATTATACTCAACATACAGACTGCAATAGTTTGGAAGATATTCGTAGATTTATTAAATAAAAAGGGTTTAGCCCCTTTTTTGTTGCCTTGCTATTGACTAGTTGAATAGGGTGTGATATAATAAAAATATAGAGTAAAAAAAAGGAAAAATTTATGATAACAGTAAGTGGTGTAAGTCTGCAATTTGGTAGCAGAAAATTATTTGAAGATGTTAATTTAAAATTTAATAAAGGTAATTGTTATGGCGTAATTGGTGCTAATGGTGCGGGTAAATCTACATTTATGAAGATTTTGTCTGGTGAAATTGAACCTAATAAGGGTGAGGTAATAATTCCTAAAACTGAACGTTTGTCAGTATTAGAGCAAAACCAAGAAAAATATAATGATTGTACTGCTGTACGTACAGTTTTACTTGGTCACAAACGTTTGGTTGAAATTATGGACGAGCAAGAAATGTATTATGCTAAAGGCGATTTAACCGACGAAGAAGGCGAAAAGTTGGCATATCTAACTCAAGAATTTATGGATATGAATGGCTGGGAAGCGGAAAGTGAAGCCCAAGCATTACTTAATTCGTTAGATGTTCCAAGTGATTTACACTATGAATTGATGGCTAACATTGATAGTAAAATAAAGGTTAAAATCCTCTTAGCTCAAGCGTTGTTTTCAAATCCAGACAACTTAATACTTGACGAACCTACCAATAACCTGGACGTTAAAACCATTCGTTGGCTTGAAAATTTTATTTTAAACTTTGAAAATACAGTTATTATAGTATCACATAACCGTCACTTTTTAAATAAAGTATGTACAAATATTTGCGATATTGACTATGGTAAAATTAATATGTTTGTAGGTAACTATGACTTCTGGTACGAATCTAGTCAATTAATGCTTCGTCAAATGAAGGACCAAAACAAAAAGGCCGAACAACGTGCTAAGGAATTGCAAGAATTTATTGCTAGATTCTCGGCTAATGCTAGTAAAAGTCGTCAAGCAACCAGTCGTAAGAAAGAGTTAGAACGTTTAACTATTGAGGATTTAAAGCCAAGTAGTCGTAAATATCCATACATTGACTTTAAGTTTGAAGGTCGTATAGGTAATGATATCTTGATGGTTAAAAACCTATCAAAAGAAGGCTTGTTTAACAATGTATCATTTACATTGCATAAAGACGAAAAAGTGGCTTTGATTTCGCAAAACAGTTCAGTAGTAAAGGCTCTTTGTGATATTCTTGCAGGTGTTGATAAGGATTATACTGGTGAAGTGATTTGGGGTAAAACTATTACTCCTACATATCTTCCTCAAGACAATAATGAATTCTTTGAAGATTATGAAGGTAATCTTGTACAATGGATTAGTCAATTTACAAAAGAAACTGAGGCTTCATTCTTGCGTGGCTGGTTAGGTCGTATGTTGTTTAGTGGTGAAGAGGCTGAGAAATCAGCAAAAGTTCTATCTGGTGGCGAAAAGGTGCGTTGTATGTTAGCACGTATGATGCTTATAGGCGGTAATTTCTTAATTATGGACGAACCAACCAACCACCTTGACCTTGAATCAATTACAGCACTTAATAAAGGTATGGAACGTTTTGATGGTAATATGATATTTGCCACTCACGACGAAGAAATTATCTCAACGGTTGCTAACCGTATTATTCGAATAAATTCAACTATCGAATATGACAAAAATATCTCTTATGAAGACTATTTAATCGAACAAGAAGGTAAATAAAATATTAAATACTAGGTTTAAGTCCTAGTATTTTTTAATAAATATTAAAATTTTACAAATAATACTAAAAATCGTTTTACTTTTTAATACTGTTTTGTTAAAATAATATAAACATAATGGAGGAAATTATGGCAAAGGCTAAAAAATTGATTTTAAGTTTAAGCATAGCAATTACAATGATGATAGCATTGGTTGTTGGCTTAAAATTTAGCGTCAATGATTCAGAAAATAGTATAATAGGGGATATTGCTAGTTCTACTCCTACAATAGCAGAAACAGTAAAACCAATAAAGTCTCAAAAGTACACTTTTAAGCCAGGTGAAGTGCTTATTCAAAAAGGTGGAGATAGTTTGGATTTTAACTATGTACCGGAAGTAAATAGTGGTTCAACAAGCATAGCGTATGAATATATATTTAACAATCCAATGGGAAAGGATATGGCGGTTGATTTACATCCAATCAGTGCAACTGATGTAACATTAAGTTATGCTTATAGCGATACTAAACTAAGCAATGTAACCAGTTCAAGTAGTGTATTTGAAGCACAAAGAATTTCTAAAGATGCAACCAAATATATATACATAGTAGTAACGGGAACTGAGGCCGCTAGTTTTTCATCTAGTGTTATGTGGTATCAAGGTGAAGCCGGTGAGTTGCAAATATACAATAATGTAAATAGTGATGTGTTAAGCACCACAGTAGTAAAAGGTGTATCTTCTCTTGGTCTATTTAGACTACAACCAGAGGCTCCTGAAGGATATAATGAAGATAGTTGGTATCAAGATAAAGATTTTATTAAAAGAGCAGATATTTCAGGAATGGACATTGGGCAAACATTGTATATTAGATATCATAATCTACCACAGGATTGGTTGGAAGTGGTAGGGAATGACGAATTTACTAGAGGTATACAGATAGTACGAGGCACTAGCCCTTTGCCAGAACATTTAATTATACCTAGAGGTACGGGGCTTCCTCTTTATGTGTCATTTTCTGGACCTGCTACCACCGCCACTGAAGGCGTGTTCTATAATCAAACTAATTTAAAAAGTGTAGATTTACCTTATGGAATGAGTGTTCCAAGTTATGCATTTACTAATTGTACTAATCTTGAAAGTGTTAAATTTGCTGGTAGTACTATAGGACCTAAGGCTTTTCAAAATTGTACAAAACTAGCAAGCATAAACATAAATGATGAAAATCTAACAACAATAGGTGAAAGAGCATTTGAATATTGTAGTGGTTTAGTAACATTGGATTTAAGTAAGTGTACTAAGTTGACAACAATAGAAAATCTTGCTGCTTTTCGTGAATGTACAGGACTAACACAAGTGCGTTTACCAAAAAGTTTAACAACAATGGGAAATAATACTTTCCAAAATTGTAGCAATCTAACAAGTGTAAACTTAGGTGAATGCACATCTCTAACAACGCTATCTGCAAAAACATTTGAAAATTGTACTAGTTTAACAAGCATAACCATACCAAGAAATATAACCAGCATAGGAAACAACGCTTTTGCTGCCAGTGGTTTAACAAGTGTAACTATACCAAGCGGTGTAACCAGTTTAGGCGAATATTCTTTCTATAACTGTACAAGTTTAGTAAGCATAAACTTAAGTGCCTGTACCAATTTAACAACAATTGGGCAAAGAGCATTTGAATATTGTAGCAAATTACAAAAACTAGATTTAAGCAATTGTACCAAGTTGACAACAATAGGAAATGTTGTATTTCGTGAATGTGCATCATTAACAGAAGCTCGTTTGCCAAGTAGTTTAACTGCAATGGGAACTCATACTTTCCAAAATTGTAAAAAATTGGCAAGTGTAAACTTAAATAATTGTACAAATTTAACAACAATAGGTTATAGATCTTTTTATGATTGCAATGCTTTAACAAGAGTAGATTTAGGCAACTGTACAAAACTAACAACAATACCATCAGATATATTCTATAGTTGCGATAATCTAGTTAGTGTAATACTACCAAGTAGTGTAACAAGTATATTAACTAATGCTTTTTCTAGTTGTGTTCGTTTGCCTAATATAACCATACCAAATAAAGTAACAAGTATAGGAGTCAATGCTTTTTCTAGTTGTAGCAATTTAAAAACTATAACATTTAATAACAGCGATTATTACTGGACTGCAAATTCTAAACTTATCGACGTATTTGACCCAGCGTTAAATATTACAACATTAGGAAATTCATATGCAGGATATGATTGGAGCAAAACAAATACAAAGATAGTACAAGCAACTATTGGAAGTACAGAATATATAAGTATAATGTCTGCATTGTCAGCATCAGTTAGTGGAGACACTGTAAAAGTATTGATGTCTTCATTAAGGTCCGACAAAGTTACTCCACGTGGAGTTAATATAACTTCAAATTGTACCGTCAAATCAGGAGTAACATTATTGTTAGCATATGATGCAAACGGAACACCATCTAGTAATGTTGCAACTAGTAATTCAGTATTTTATGTTGTAGGTGGTAGTGGGGCCTTGGGCTCGGTAAATAGTAGAGTACGTATAACCGAAGGTGTAACACTTACTATTGAAGAGGGAGGAACACTTGATGTGCCAGGAAAACTTATTTGTGGAGTTATAGGAAGTCAATATATGGGACAAACTGGCAGCACTTGTAGTGAGTTGGTACTACATTCAAACGCTAAAATAATATCAAACGGAACAATTAAGAGTACAGGATATATTAAAGAAGATTCAAATAATAATGGAAGTCAAATTATTTCCAATGGAGAGATATATTTACCATTTATCCTTAACGATTTTAGAACTCCGACATATATGTATGCTGCATACAAAAATAATGTTCAACCATTTACACGATATCAAATACTAAATATTACACCTAAAGTTCAAGTTAATTATAGCGATGTATATGGCTATGTAAATTTACTAAGAGATGGTGAAGTGCAATCTTTTAATATCAATGTTGTAGGTACATCGTCTAATGCTCTTTATCAATTGACTGGATCAAGTTCTTATGTTGATATAAAGGTAAATTCAAGTAATGTTGCTAAAGTAGACTTTTATAATGGTATGAAATTAAATCCGCTAAAAGTTCCTATTAACATAATGATATCAATTACTATGACAAGTGAAAAATTCCATTTCCCAATTCCTTGGACATTTGATATATCATTAAATAATGGTTCCTATGATTTTTCAAGTCAAGATATCAAGTTGTTCCCAGGTGCAAATTTAACAGTAAATAATACTGCTTCATTAACGGCTAAAGATATTGTAGTGTACGAAACATTTGAAGACACTGTAACTAACTATGGATTGTATTATCCGTCTGATAAAGAACCTGCAAAATTAAGGGTTGCAGGCGAATTAACTTGTGCACGTCTTGCAGGAAAGGCTACACTTGCGGAAAGCGATGCTACAATTACTATTAATAATACAGGTGCTTCTAATTTTAATAGTACAGAAGCTGATGGAGAAATTAGTGGTTGGGGAGGATTGATGGCATCAATAGGTACTAAAACAATTACTCACGAATCAGGAGTTATGAACAGTTCGGAAAGTATTTGTGTTCCTTACACATATACAGCGAATGTTGCAGTAAAATATTCTTATAAAAATGGTATTTTAGAAGTGTCTTAGTTGACAAAAACTCTAACTTAATTGTTAGAGTTTTTTTGTTTAATTTTTGATATTTGATAATAAAATTATATAAAACTATTTCAAGTTTGATTAAAGTGTGATATAATAATATTATGGATATGGAATTGTTAGCCCCTGTGGGCAA
>JAZSRW010000097.1:0-3835 GCA_045538675.1 Candidatus Onthoplasma sp.
TTTTCTTGCATACCAGCAAGCATATCTTTGTGGTTTAGATTGTAACTTTTGTTGTTATCGTAAAACAGCAGGGTGCTAAATTCGGTTAGGGCTTCGTCTAGCCAAGGGTGAGAGTATTCGTCATTGCCAACCAAACTATACCACCATTGATGTGCACTTTCGTGTACGATTACATTAAGGTAGTCGTCATAATTTTCAATACTATCACTAACTAGCGACAACATTGGATATTCCATTCCGCCATACAAAAAGTTTGATTGCACTACGCTGTAATAATTATATGGATATGGATAATAAATTTCGCTAAAAGTATTAATGCAATCCACTGCACATTGAAGTGCTTTGTCGGGCGAATTGTCGTCAAGATAATAATATGTAAATTCTACATTGTTGTTAGTGGTGGTTATGGTTTTAAAGTCGGTACTCATCATTATGGCAAATTCTCGGATACATTTGCTATCGATTGTGTAATAGGTTGTGTTTTGGTCGGTGGTGGAAGTGGCTTTACCTGTAAATGCACATACAATATTGCTGTCACATTCAAAGTTTACATAATAATTTGCCATTTCGCTATAAAATGGGTCGCCGTTACTGTGGTATGGATTTTTGCTCCAACCATTACTATCGTACACGCACGCTATAGGATAAAAATTAGCAAGGTTTATGTTATTGTCTATATATCCAAAGCGGTGCGATACATTAGGAAGTGTTATGCTATATTCGATATATATTTTTGCACTAGTAGTGGGCTCTAATGCGTCAAACAATTCAATTTTCATAATGTCATTATCTTCGCCCTCATATATTGGCATAATATCATGGTCATTAAGTTTTGTTCTAATAATATTTAATGTGGCGTAACTTTCGCCATTGGGATAGGCTTGGCTTATATTTGTGGCATCAACAGGTTTGTTGGTGGCATTTGTGCAAAAGTTGGCTACATACAGGTGTAAATATATTTCTTTTAATAGTGCGTCACTGTTGTTTACATATTCAAGCGTTTGTTCGCCATAAAGAGTTTTGGTTTCATTATTATACGAAATATCCATATAATAATTGCTTAAATTCTGGCTAATTTTAGTTAAATCATCTTTTTTGTTTCCGCAACCAACAAAAATTAACGAACAAGTAACTACAAGTGTTAAAATAAAGGGTTTAAAAAATTTTTTCATATATTCCTCTACACTAATTTATTATAGGGTTTAATCAAAAATGCAAGTTATCCACAAAAAATTGACAAGTTGTGGACTAAATTTTAAAATTGTGCATAAGTATGGTTGCCTAACTGGATTGTTTGTGGTACACTAATCATAAATAGTTAAGGAGGAATATTATGTGCCTTTGCAAATATAGTTCATCATATATCATCAACGACAAAACTGTGGTGGATAATATATTTATTAATAATTTTGTACCAGATGCACCAGATTTGTGTGTTAAAGTATATTTAATGGGTCTTAGCAAATGTGCTAATAGTGTTGCTCCTGATAATAATATTACTAATTTTGCTAATGTTTTAAATGTTAGCGAGCAAGAAGTGGTGGACGCTTTTAAATATTGGCAAGAGCAAGGCGTTGTGCAAATTATTAATACTAGTCCTATTGAGGTTAGGTTTATGCCACTAAATGCTACGCTTGGCAATATCAAAAAATTTAAGATTGGCAAATATACTGATTTTAATATTCAAGTTCAAGAAATTTTAAGTAAACGTATGATTACACCTACCGAATTTAGCGAGTATTATAATGTGATTGAAGCTAATCATATGGAACCTGAAGCAATGTTGATGATTATCAAATATTGTGCTGACCGCAAGGGCGAAAATGTGGGATATTCGTACATAATTACTGTGGCTACTAACTGGTGTAAGGAAGGTAAGGGTATTCATACTTGTGAAGATGTTGAAAATAAGATTACTGAATTAGGTGTATTAGATGACAAGGTAACGTTGGTATTAAATGCTTTAGGTACAAAGCGTAAAGTACAACTTGAAGATGTGCAAATGCTTAACCGTTGGACTAACGAACTAGACTTTGACCTTAACACTATTATTGCTGTGGCAAAACGTTTGCAACTTAAAAAGGTTAAGGCCGATATTGGCTATTTAAATAATTTGCTTAACAAATATTATGAAATGAGATTGACTTCAGTTATTGAAATTGAAAACTATGAAACTCAAAAGGATAATATGACCGCTTTAGCACGTCTTGTAGTTAAGGGATTGGGTTTATATTACGAAGATTTAAGCAAAGTTATTGATACTTATGTGATTAAGTGGACGCAAATGGGTTATAATGAACAAATTTTAACGCAAATTGCAGATTATAGTTTTAAAAATAGCATTCGCACACTTGAGGCATTTGATAGAGTGGTGCAAAAATTATATAAACTAGGAATTATTACGCTAGAAGCATTTAATCAATATCTTGGCGATATTAATGCTTGGGACGAAAAAGTGCGTACAATTCTTGAAAAATTAGGAATTAAGCGTTATATCAATGACTTTGACCGTGAATTTTATCGCACCTGGACCGAAAGTTGGGGATTTGACGACCAAATTATTGATTATGCAACCACATTGTCAGTTGGCAAGTCTAATGCTATGCAATATATGAACAAGGTATTGTCTAGTTGGAAGACAAAAGGAGTTACAACTCTTGATCAAGCAAAATCTAATACTGGATTTGTGGCGGATAATAGTAATCAAGTTAAAAAGTCAGATAAATATAGCAAAGAACAACTTAATAGTTTCTTTAGCAATCTTGACGAGGTGGAAATCTAATGACAAGAACTCAATTAGTAAATGAAATAAAATTGCATTTTGACAAAAAGCGTCACGAAGCACAAATTGTTGCTGACCAATATGTGCAAGAGTTGTGCAAGCAAGAAGAATTTAAGCGTTTGTACACAAACTATAATCAAGCCAAAATTGATTTGATTAAACTTAAATTTAGCGGTAGCGACATTCAAATATTGGAAGCTAATAATAGTTTTGAAAAAATAAAAGAACTATATAACAATTACATATCTTCACATAAAATTGATATAAGGCGTATGGAACCACAATATGAATGTAGTAAATGTAATGATACTGGCGTGATAGGTATGAAAATGTGCGATTGCTTAAAGAAGGAAATTAATAAAAGGTTAAGCGAACAAAACAAACAATACAAATTTTCTACTTTTAATGATTGCTCATCAAATTTAAGTCCCACTCTTACTAAAATTTATGATATGGCTAAAACTTGGTGTGGCAAATTTCCAAACACTCAAATACTTAATATAACTTTGTCGGGCGGTACAGGTACAGGTAAAACATTCTTACTAGAATGTATGGCTAGCGAACTTATTAGTCGTGGTTTTAATGTAATGTTTACTACTGCGTTTGCACTTAATGATGAGTGCAAAAAATATCATTTTTCATTACCTAGCAAGGTTAATGATTATATGGATTGCGATGTGCTTATTATTGACGATTTGGGTACGGAACCATTGCTTAAAAATATTACACTTGAATATTTGTTTAACATTATTAATCTTCGTCAAAAGAGATATAAGCCAACACTTATTTCAACCAACTTGTTGCCCGAAGATATATTAAATAGATATGACGACCGTATACATAGCAGATTATCTAACAAATTGATTGCATTAAATATTCAATTTGGCAATAACGATATGCGTAAAAAATATTAAATTAAGGTCTTGCCTTAAATGGTGAGACTTTTTTTGTATAATGATATCAAAATCAAAAGTTAAGTATTAATAATGTTTTACTTAAAATTAAAAGTATGATATAATAACAATATACAAAAGGAGACTATTATGGAAATTA
>JAZSRW010000054.1:0-5955 GCA_045538675.1 Candidatus Onthoplasma sp.
CTTATGTTAAGAATTTTAGCCATCTCGTTTCTTGTTTTCTTTCTAGCAATTAACTCAAGAATAAACAATATAAACTTCTTTGTAAATCTCTTTGTGCTTGTGTCTGCAATTAAGTCTAAATATTTTTGTATTTCAGGAACAACAATAGAAATCTTTGTTGCTTTTACTACTTTTTTATTAACTCTACCACGAGATGCTATTGCTTTGTCCATTTCAGTATCGCCCATATTAGATGTAGTTGCTAATACTCCCTCTGTCTTGTTATAACCTAATACATTTTTCATTTCTTCAAGACACGCACTGCAGAAATTTAATTGTGGTTTTCCATTGTAAGCAGGGTTAAGAACTAACTTGCCACAGTTTTTGCACTTATACAAAAACCCAGTGTATAGGCAACCATATTTCTCATCAAAATTTACATATGTTTTAAACTCCCCACTTTTTTCGTCAAATCTGACCTCTACAAATGCTCCTTTCATCAATTTTACTTTTTTAATCATAATACTTTTCCTCCTATAATTTATGATTTATTATATAATATCACATTTTTGTATATTTTCAAACAAAAATGGATAATTATATCAATGTTTGTGCGTTTTGCACGAATTTAAAATTTGGTTCAGCAAGAACCTATATTTTTTGTTTTGCAACATTGTAATTCTAGACGATAACCATTTTACCTTTTCTTTCAATTCTGCGTTCTCTTTTTGCAAAATTATATTTCTAGTCAAGAGCCTCATTTCGTCCTCGTATATTGTCCCTTCTCCCATTTCTTTTTTACTCCTTTATACTCTAATATAAATTTGTCTATTACATTGTATTTGTTTTCGCTTTTTCTCATATAAGAAACTAGCGTATAACGGTCAAAATATTTATACAATATAAAGTAAGAAAATTCGTCTATAGTTACAGAATATTGACCGTTACTTTGTTTCCAAGCCAACGGAGAATTTTTTATTAGTTTCCTAATTTCAAGTAATGTTATTTCTTTCTTTAAGAACTCTTGCAACCTTTCTAGTGCGTGTTTAGAAACATTTAATTTGTTGCCAATTTGAAAAAGTTCTTTTCTTTCTAGTAATATATCTTTTATCATACTCAGCCCTACCCAACATAATATGCTTTACTATTTTTGCCTTTTTCTACCAAACTAATATCATGGTTGTTATCTTCACAATATTGCCTGTTTGATGCTGTCATTGTGGCAGGAGTTTCTCCTGCATACCATAATGCGTGGTAGCCGTTTCCTTCTTCATCGTCAGTTACAAAAACTATGTAATCGCCGTGACCTTTTGCCATTTCTTTGTTTAATAGCCTAACCAAATCACTTATTGTTAATGCTCCCATTCCCCTTCACCTCCTTTTAAAAATGATAGTCTAGTGAGCCAAAAATCTTGTATGTTTTGCCGTACTCAATATTACGGATAAACTCATCAAGTGTCGAGTATGCCCCACAATCATCGCAAATATAAAAGCCAAATTCTTCTTCTATGCTTTTCTTTAGAGTATGAATAAACATAAAATCATCACCATATCCACAAAACTTTTTAAATGCGTCTTTTGAAAAAGAGATAAGATTAACTATCATTTCCCACTTTTCTTTAAAATACACCTCTTTAAACCCTTCATAAAATTTTATTGTATGGTCATTCAAATTAAGTTCAAACAGACCTCCACCACCACAAGCAGTAGTTTTTGCAAGTAAATTCTCTCTTAACCATGCAACATCGCTATCTAGAGAGGTGCTTCTTCGTGTGTAATCTGCGAAATGAAACTCCCAACTAGTATCCATATCCATATTTTCATCATAATATACTAGTGGAACAATGCCAAAAATTCTACTATGCATTTTAATCGTCCTCCAAAACATTGTCATAAATTTCTACATCTTCATCAAAATTATCTTTTTCCATTTTTTCTTTTCTCCTTCCTTCTTAATTTTCTGTATAACCTTTTTTGTCTCCTCAACACTTTGTTATTCTTTTTTGCAAAGCAACACCTGTTGAAAAAGCCACAGATGTTTCTTTCACAATAATCTATTGTCTCTTCATACGCAAAAGGACAATCATCTTTAACAAAGTCATACACTTTTTTATCAGGGTCATAGCATTGTTCGTAGTATTCATACAAGTCAAAATTGTCTTGTGGTGGCACATCTTCTATGCCAACCTGTCCTTCAATTATATCTTCGGGTTTATCTTCTTTCTTCTCTTCCTTTTTGTCTTCTGCTTTACTTATATAGCCACCACGATAAACACCACAATAATAGTCATCGTCATACCACCTATCTTGATACCCGTCATAATTAGTATAACTTGAAGAGTAATAACTATGGTTCCAATACATATTTGAAAAATAGCAACCTGTATTTTTATCTTCAGTAAAGTCACCGAGCATAAACAATTTTCCATTTGTCAAAAATGCAAACTTGTTACTGCCACCAATTAAATTCTTTATAACTTGCATTTTGTCATCATCTTCCAAGTCTTCCCTACTCTTTATAAACAAAGCAAGATAATCTGTAATGAACGCCATTGTGTCGTTTTTGTCTTCTTTATATGTCGTTTTGCTTGTCAAACTTATTATTCCGTTATGTGCAACACCAATGTTTGTGTCAAACACTGTTTGCTTTAAGTCATCTAAATTTTTTGACAATGGATATGGGTGCGTTAACCCTGCCGACCTTGAACCTAAAGTCCCTATTCTAAAATGTAAGACAAAAGTTCTTTTGTCTCCACACTCATTGTAATCTTTCATTACATTTTCGTAGAAGTCCTTAAACTTCATAAAACCTTTTTTAATTCTTATCTTATCGCCAAGTTGATACATATAACCTGCCCCATCAGAGTTGTGAGTAAAACACTTTCTCAAAGTATCTTCACTAGGCATATCGACATCTCTTGGTTTACAAACTATTACACACATTATTCATCTTCCTCCTCAATTTCTTCATTGTTTTCTACTGTGTCCCAAATATAACCTTCGTCATCGTGTCCAAAACTTACAAGTGGGTCTGCCATTGTGTCTTCCACAACTACTGGTTGTGGTCGCCCATCGACATATACATATAATCTGCCTTCAGAAGAACTTGCATCGTTTACTATAACTGTTTTTGTTGCAATTATCTTCTCCCGAGGTTTTCTCGGCAGTTCAACATCTTCAAACAACTTGTTCTCTTTGATATACTTTTTAGTTTCTTCTTTTATGCCTTCGAGCCAATCTTTCTTACTATCAAGTTTATTCATAGGTATATGTGATGCATTTTTAGATATTGTTATCAATATGTCTAACGTTGCAAAGAACGTGTCTAAATTTAATGTCCCACGCATAAGCCTAAATTCTATTGTCTTTTTCTTACACAAGTTAATTGCCCTATATCTATCATCGTGCCTAGAACTTCTATTGTAGTTATAATACATATCTTTAAAGAAATTTATTGACTCTTTGTAAATGCCGTCAGAGTAAAACTTAGCCCACCTGTTTATATGCTGAACTTCTCTACGACTTAACTTAATAAAATCTTCCCTATAATTTTCAAAGAAATACATAAGTTTTGCAATATTTTCTGCTTGTTGCTCTGCTGACAACCCAAATATTACCCTATTACAATGCAAATGTAGTCCACAAGTGTTTATATCGTGAGAGCGATAACCACTCTTAACCAAATAGTCAAATGCTTCTTTCCACGGCATATTATATAATGCTTTTTCTGTGTGTGGGTGAGTTATAATTTCAAAACCATTTTCCAATGAGCCATCTCTCATAGCATATACTTCGTCATTAAGTATCTTAATTGTTGGCTCACTCGCATCGTCTCTCTGTCCACCACTATCGACCTCTAATTCTAGCCCATAGAAAAACCCGTTGCCATTGTTTGGTGGTGGCACTTGCTTGTTTTTCTTCTTTTCTTCGTCATATATATAAAACTCTGGAATAGGGTCATTGTGATAAGACTTAATTAAATACTTCTCTTTCTTTGCCCAACAAGCATTGCATAACATTGTCCCACAAAAAGACCTATTAAGCGATCTAGATGACAATACTCCACACGCACTGCACTTTGGCATATTTTTTGCAGAAGCATCGCAACACCACTCGTGCTCATTTACCCTGTTTTTACCATATCTTTGTTTCGTGTGATACTCTTTACAAGAGCAACAAAAGTATATGCTCACTTTATATCTGCTTTTAAGTTTATTTAAGCAACTGAAACAAACAACTTTTCCATCTAGCACTGCACAATTTGATAAAAGGTGGACTTTGCCACATATTGGACAAACCATTACTTTTTTGTCGTAACAGTCTTTGCAAAGTATTGTTGTCATACCATCTATTGTATACTCTTTGACATCTTCGCTAGTATTCCAACAACTTTCACAACTTAAATGTGTGTTTGTGGTTTTATCATCTGCTGGCATTGCTTCGTAACGATTTATAGTATTTCCCCACTCTTCATACTCACCAAGAATTGAGGTAAATAAATTGTTATAACGCCAACATTCAGTAATAAAACATTGTTGCATTTGAGTCTCTGCAGTCCTTAATGCTCTTAACGAACCGATGTTTTTACTTTTGAGATAATCTACCATTGCCCTACTAAAAAATGGCAAAACTAAGTCCCCAACCCATACCTTTAATATTAAGGTAGAGAAAAAATCGCGAAATTGCTTTACATTTTCTGAGCCAACACTACACTTAAGCATTGTATTGACAATCAAATTCTTTATGTCGTCTGCATATCGTTCTTCTAATGCTTGGTTAAACTCAAAACATAAACAAGTGTTCCCGTTCCCATCTTTATTTACATTGACATACATTAACTAATTACCTCCTCTTCTAAACCTATTACTTTGTGGTTTTTACCTGTGCATACAAACCAATGGTATTGATTTGTAGGCTGATAGAACATTATTCCATCTACACTATATAATCTTCCATTTAATATAGCCCTTTCTAGTGAAACGGCTATCATACAAGACCTCTTCGACTCTTTATAAAAGACAACCTTGTTTTCAAACGCATTTATGTCTCCCCAAAAGTTTTTAAACATATCATTGTCTCTAATTACATAGAAAAATGGTCTCAATGTTTTTGGCTCTTTATTTCTATAAGACAATACAACTTTACATCTACTAATTCTGCTTGATTTTAACCCATTAAAATCTTCGTAATTAGATTTTCTAACAATATTATATAAATTGTCTTTTACTTCTTCCCAAAAATTACTTTTAATAGCCAAGTTCATCTTTCTCACCTATTACTCCTTTATTGTTAAATTTGTTTCCCAAACATTTACATAAGTTGGTGCACATATAACAAAACCCATCTTCATTTTCATAATGCAAAGGACAATCGTCTTCGTTAAAGTCATACAAAAAACCACCACTGCCTTCTACTTCCCTTGACTTATAATATTCGTCAAGATATATGCCCTTCCAGTCCTTGTCCATTTTAGCCAACAACTCTTTGCTCGGTGGCGTAGATGTATCTTTATATTGTGGTCTACATATAGCACTTATATATTTAGGTTCAACATCGGATTTAGAACAACTTTGTGTCTTGCAAGTATCGCAGTTATGTGTGCAATCTACTTTTTCTGTTGTTGTCCAAACTTTCGTTAGCGTCTTTTCAATCTCTTTTGCCTTTTCTTTTTTCTTTTTGACACTCTCTCTATCTTCTTCAAAAGTGTTGTTAGAATAATAAATTCCTTCTTTTTCTTTAAACTCGCCTATAAGTTGTATGTGCCCATCGCAATCTAATATTGCTAATCTTCCACCAACTAACCTATCAATCAGTTCAACGGTGTCTTTGTCTTCATAAAACTTTTTATCTTTTATAATTAAACTTGCATAGTCCGTTATAAATTTCATCGTGTCGCTATATGTAACATTGACTTGCCACCCACTTTTAGTTAAAGATATGACCCCATTATGTGCTATACCTATTTGACAAGTTGTT
>JAZSRW010000150.1:0-19705 GCA_045538675.1 Candidatus Onthoplasma sp.
TACATCCCAATCACGAACGTTTTGATTTAGATAAAGAAGATACTATTAAAAATCTTATACAAATCAACTTTATTAGCGAGAGCGAAATCAAAGATGACCTTATCGAATATTTTACTACAAAACTAAAAGACAAACCGTTTGTAAAAAAACTAGCCAAAGACCATTTTATTCATCAACCTAATAGCCACACTTTTACGTTATAATTTAAATCACAATAATTGTAAATTGTAGTATTTTTGCTACAATTTTTTCATATCTATATGTATGAGTTTTAAAAAGATTATTAATGTTTTGTTCATTGTATTTTTTATTGCATTTAGTGTATTGTTTTGTACAAAAAGATTTACTAACACCCCATTAATTGAAGGCTCAAAACAAAACTTAAAAGTATACGAATTGTGGCATATTGAAAGTTTTGAGGGGGGTGGTGGTAATCGTAAAAATTATTTAAATCAATTGGCTATAAATTATGAAAAACAAAACCCAACAATATTGATTATGGTTAAAAACATAAACGCCGATCAACTACAAGACGCATTAAGCAAAAATCAACCCCATTTAATTTCTTTTAGCGAAGAAGTGGCAAAAACAGTTTTACCCTATTTAATAAGCTTTAACAAAGAATACAATATTAATGAGCATTACCTTTCTAGTTCAACTTACAACACAAAACTTATGGCTGTACCATTTATTGCTAGTGGATATTGTTATTTTACAAAAAACAACACTAAAGATAATCCAAACATTTATACGGCCAACGACAATCTGCATAACGCCACTAATTTAGTTACAAACAACACTATCAACGAAGGTAAAACGCTATCATCTTACGAATGCTATACAAAATTTGTAAATAGTAATAATATTCGCTTGCTAGGCACGGCTAGAGATTTGTTTAGAATTAAAAACTTGGAAAATCTTGGACGATTTAGCATAAATTATGAACCAGTTTCAACTTTTAGTGATTTAATTCAGTATTTAGGAAAAACTACTAATGATATTGAGATTAATAAGTTTGTAGATTTTGTTATGAATAGTACAAACCAAGCCAAACTTATGGATATAAATCTTTTTAGCACTACAAACCTTAAATTGTACACAGACCCAACTTATATGGAAATGGAAAATGCACTTAAAACTTGCTATATACCAAATATTTTTAATCAGTAAAGGATTATTATGTTTTCAAAAATTAACAACATTACATATTTAAAAAACGAACCTCTTAACCAACACTCATCACTTAAAGTCGGAGGCAACTCAAAACATTTTGTTATTGCACACGATATTGACGGATTATTAGATGCTATTTATACCTGTAAACAACATTCAATTAAACACAAACTTATCGGCAACGGCTCAAATCTACTATTTGACGATCTTGGATTTGACGGAGCAATAATCAAATATGATAACGACTTAATTGAATATAAAAACAATATTTTAAATGTAAGTAGTGGATTGGATATTTCCACTCTTATCAAATACAGCCAACAAAACGATTTAGGCGGATTTGAATTCGCAATAGGCGTTCCAGCAAAAGTAGGCGGAGCAATAGTAAATAACCTAGGAGCCTACAATCATCAAATATCTACATATTTGCAACACGTAACAATACTAAAAAACAATCGTATAATTTATCTAACTAAAGATGATTGCAAATTTGACTATCACACAAGCATTCTACAAAACAAAAATTATATTGTGCTTGGTGCTACATTTATTCCACCACATCAGGAAGAAAGCATTTCACGAGCAAAGGCTTTGGATTTTTTTAACAAACGTAAAACTTCTCAACCGCTAGACATTGCTAATGCTGGAAGTATTTTTAAACGTACTAATAATGTAATCCCTGCTCGCCTTATAGACGAATCCGGCTTAAAAGGATTAAAAATCGGCGACGCACAAGTATCTCAAAAGCACGCAGGATTTATTGTAAATATTGGAAATGCGAAATGTGAAAATATATTAAAATTAATTGAGATAATAAAAACTAAAATATATGAGAAATACAACATAAATTTACAATTAGAAATTGAATATATCCCTTATAAATAGTGTTTTATTTGAATTATAATAAACAATTAATTTATTTTAAATAATTTATTATTTTATAATTATTTAATTTAATTTTAATTAAAATTATATATTTATTTAATTTATTAAATATAATTTTTAATTATTCTTAATAAATGTGCGTGCCACTAGCACGGTCATATCATCTTTGGCTGTATTTCCATTACGAAGCATCGCCTCGTCCAATATTGTTTGAGCCACCACTTGCGGATTAATACTAACTATAGCATTTACAAATTCAGCAAATTCCTCATAGTCGCCAAATGCGTCTGTTATCCCATCGGTTACCATTATAACCATATCTTTATTACTGATTGCAAAATGACTAACACTAGGTTCAACATCTTCCAACACTCCCAAAGGCAAAGAACTTGCATTAACTTTATTAACACAATTCTCACGTTTTATCACACCATAAGTAGCACCAAGTTTGATAAAATCAATAATCTCTTTTGTTAAATCAATTACACATAAATCAAGCGTTGAAAAACTTTCCTGATTTCCTACAACCAACAATTTGTTGATATTATTAATAATATACTCATCATCAAATCCCGCTTTGTAAAAATTTTCAACAAGCCCCATTGTTAAGGCACTCATTTTTCTAGCATTTTCACCGCTACCCATTCCGTCGCATAATGCCAACAAATATTTATTGTTCCCAAGCCTTATCAAACTATGACTATCGCCACTGCTAACCGAACCCGTTTTTGTAACATTGCTTATGCCAAAAACAATATCTCGCCCACAACTTCGCACCAACTTAACCGAATAATAGTCGCTTAACTCTGTAGGTTCAATCTCTACTACACTCATTGACAAATTTATACTTTTGCTAATAAGTTTTTCAATATTAGGATTATAAGCATTGTCGCCTTTGATTATAACTATCACACTAATATCACTTTTGTTTTCACTAAAAATAAGGACTTCACTACATATTATATTATTAGAAAGCAGTTGATTTAAAATTTTGTTATGTAGCGAGTTGTCGAAATTGATATTTTGGTCAAGTTCTTCCCCTAGATTTGTTAATAGCGTTGACATCGCACCCATTTGTTCAGCAAGCAAGAACTTGATGTTATTAACATCTTTTAACATATAGTCATATTCTTTATATCTTTCTACCAACTGATTAATTTTACCTATTACTAAATTCGATATTTTACATTTTTGAGCCATATTTGACGGCAAGTCCAAAATATTTACCTTGCCTTTTTTTAAGCCAATTTCAATCAGTTTATCAATAGTTGCAGTAGACTCTATTCCCAACCCTTTAAAACACGTGTTTTTATGTCTACACTCACTGCATAACGACTTATTTATCTCACTAGAAAGCATACTAATCACTTGCGACTTGCTAAATTGCTGTCTAATTAATCCAAGATGTATATTTTTCATTTGTTCAAATACGGCACTCAACTCACCCATACGATGCTTAATGCTTTTACGCGTTGACGACACCACATTTAGTACACTTAATTCTTGATCGTTAATCAAATAGTTATCCGCAATTTTGTCAATAACCTTATTAGGCACACTTAAAAAACACACCACACCAAACACAATAGGAATAAGCGAATACATTATCTCGTATTCAATACCAACAAAATAAACCTGTGTAACCACCGCACTAAGTATAGTTATAAATCCAATTTTGTATTTATGCGGATATCCAAATATATTACCAGCAACAGCAATTATTGCAAGTTCGCCAATGGCAAGCAGTGATGAATTTACTATCGACACACCTAGCCCAATCGAAATAGCAAGAATAAGTGAAAAGTTCTTTTTATTAACAGCAACACACATTAATATCAAAAATGTGGCAACAAATTTATATAATGCACAATCAAAAATATAAATTTCAGCAATACCAAACGTCATTACTACAACAAGCGTAACCAAACACACCATTTCGTCAAGCGTAAGTTTATAAAACCAACCACGCAACACCACAACCTGAAACACGCTAACACACGCATACAAAAACACTATAGCAACAATAGCAAAAATAACGCAGTCCAACCAACCACCAACATTATATATATAATACAAACTTACCACTTGACTAATGAGAGTATACACCCCAACCAAAATCACATTCATCGGCTTTTTAATTCGCTTGTGTATAAAATACACCACCAGCAAAACAAACACAGTTGCAATTGCTGAATATATGTCCGCAACTTTATTCATAAGAATTATATTGGAAAGCAAATATTCACCTGCAATCACAGGCAAATACAATCCGCACCACATCAATGCAAATAACGCACCAACACTAAATGGCGAAACAGAATAACCTCTGGCATTAGTTAAAACCAATAACATAATAAATATTAGAAAATATTTAATTAATTGAGATTTATTTATTTTATTTTTTTTAAATTTTTTCATAATTAAATATTAAAATAAATTAATTAAAAATAAATAAAAGAAAAATAGCATAAAATATCGAAATTATGCTATTTTTAAGTATTTTAATAATTATTTATAATTTTATTTATTGATTAGAATATTTTTAAATTATCTCTGCTGTCTGTATGATTTACTTTGTCAAAATAGTTTTCCAACTTTCTTGCAAACATAATGTCTTCGTAACACTCTTTTTCAACTTCTTGCTTTGTTTGCATTCCTGCATTTTCAGCATTACGAACACATCGCGAAACAAGGTCTCTATTAAGAGCCTCTACACATTCTAAAGCATTTTCGTAATTTTTAAATACAATTCTATGCTTTACCCAGTCGCCAGTTTCAGCATACATATCACTACCATAACTTATTTTTTCTATTGCATCTGGTGTTTCATATTCAATTTCATACTCCTTAACTTCACTACCACTTTGTTTTAAAAATCTTCTAGTTACAGTTTGCACTCTTGCCTTTGAGGCAAAAAATGCAATAGGCTGAGATTCACATCTGCAACCTCTACGCATCAATCTTCTTGCAACCCAAACCTCAGGTCTTTTATCTTCGTTTTCCATTTCCATAATTCTTCTCCTTAAATATTTTTAGCATTTTCACTTGCTTGTCCACGTTCTTCAAGTGGAATATATTTATCTTCTAAATATTTTGCATATTTCATAACTTGTTCAAATTTATCTGTGATTTTTTGACACATATATTCGCTTTCATTTCTAGTTAAACGTCCTAGTCTACTTTTATTTAACTCCTTAACATATCGCTTACAAGAAATATAGTTTTTAAATATTTGCGATTTTGGTTCTTTGTCTCCATTTTCAGCATAAATCGAAACATTATCATCCATTGCCCATATTGCTGGACATATATTAAAATCTACAATATGATTGCAATATTTATCTCCACTTGTTGTGTAATCAATAGTTTTTCTTTTTAAATATGCTTTAGATACAAACCATCCATACACTTGATATCCTCCGTCACCATCTCCAACTTTTAATTCTCTTGCTACATACACTACTGGTTGATTGCTTTGTTTTGCCATAATTTTTCTCCTTAAATATTTTTTGCATTTTCACTTACTTGTTGACGCTCTTCTAGTGGAATATATTCACTCTCCAACTCTACTCCGTATTGAAGTACTGTTTTATGTAATTCCATTCGTTTCGCTATTTTTGACGCTGAAATTGTTCCTACCGTTGTAGCCAATTTATGATTATGTTCATTTACATACTTTTTACAAGAACTATAATCTTTAAATATTTTAGTTTTTAATACATCTCGTCCGTTTTCAACACAAATTTTAAAATCTTTATCCTCTATAAATATTGATGGATTTACATTAAAATCCACCTTGCTAACAACAAACTTGCTACCATCATTTTCATAGTTAATAGTAGTTTCTTTCAAATATGCTTTTGACACAAAAAATCCAAAAGTTCTGTAATTACCATTTATGTATACCCCTAATTCCCTCTCTACATATACAATAGGTCTTTTACTTTGTTCAAACATAATCTTCTCCTTAAATATTTTTTGCATTTTCACTTACTTGTTGACGCTCTTCTAGTGGAATATATTTTTCTTCTAACTTTGCACCAAACTTAAGTGCTTGCTTGTGTAACTCCATACGTCTAGGCATTGTTGTATGATTTTGTGTAAAATATATACGATTTTGTTCATCTACATATTTTTTGCAAGACGCATAGTCTTTAAATATCTTTGATTGATACACTTCGCTTTTACTACCATTTTCAACAATCCATACAGGGCTTGAATTAAAATTAGTATAAATCATATCACAAAAGTCAATATCATACTTTTTAACCACCGCACCAGTTTTGTGATATGTAATATCCAAGTGCGTTACGTATGCTCTTGACGCAAAATACCCGATTAAGCACTCATTATATTCATCATCATAGGTCAACAACTCTCTTATTGTATACGCAATCGGTCTTTTATTCATACATTCTCCTTATCCGTATAATATCACACAATGCCTAATCTGTCAATATTTAACTTGAAAATATAAATTAAAAAATCACACTAATCATAAGTTTTTTACTTAAATTAATGTGATTTGATAAATATTAAATTATCTTAAAGCAATATCATAACTTGCCATATGATCAATTAGTCGTTTACTAAATTTTTCAATATCGCTTGCTTCCAAAGTTCTATCCTTTGGTGTAAGTTTAATTGACATTGTATAACTAATCTTATCTGGCAACACTTCTTGATTGATATAAATATCTTTTAGTTTAATTTCTAGTAAATAATTGCATCTAAATTCGCTTAAAGCATTTTCAAGATAACCATATACTTTATCCTTACTCATTACAAAGTTAAAGTCAAGGTCGCTGGCTTGATATTTTGAAATTTTGTTACGAGTAGTTGTTGTTTTTTCAGCATTTAACAACTCTTCTAAATCTAGTTCCAAGCCAACAATATTAAAGCGCTTATCAAGATTTTTAGCCACGCTTGGATAAATTACGCCCATTTCACCAAACTCGTTGATTGCACAAGAGTTTACAGGATGTAGATACTCACTTACGTTAGCGTCAACATTATAATTTACTTTTGTTAAAGCAAGTTCACTTAAATCTTCCACAATCTTCTTTAATGTGAAATACAATTCCTTTTCAGTTTTTGTCATTGATGCAAGCACGATTGAAAGTTTACGTTTTTCAACAACCAACTTATTTTCATTTAACTCTTCAGCAGTACGACCAATTTCAAAAATAGATACATCATCAAAGTTGTTTTTATTTTCATAGAAGAATTTTAACATTGTAGGAAGCAGTCTACTACGAAGTCCACTTTGTCCGCTATTGCTACTATCAAGTAGTTCAACAACGCTATCTTGCTTAATGCCCATATCTTCATTAAAATCTTTGTAGTTCCAAATATATGAATGAAGTTCGTTTAACCCATACTTTTCAGCCAACAATCTCTTGGTTTTATACTCAAAATTGTGGATAGGTAATTGCTCTACTGGATTTAGTGGCATATTCATAGTTGCAGGTTTAATATTGTCATATCCATACATACGTAAAATTTCTTCAACCAAATCTTCCTTGATTGACACGTCCTTAGTTGCACGCCAAGATGGAACAGTTATTTCCAAATCACTATTTTTACCACGCACATTAAATCCAAGTCGACCTAGAATATCAACCATATCTTCAACTTGAATATTTACACCGCCACGACGATTGATAAAGTCGGCACTTAACTTAATTGTATTTGTTGGATACTCATAATTATAGCAATCAGTCAAACTTGAACTTACTTTAATTCCATTATCAATATTTTTTAATAAATATACAAGTCTTTCAATTGCAAGTGTGGTCATTTCAGGGTCAAGTGACTTTTCATATCTTAAACTTGCGTCAGTAATCAAACCAATTTTACGACTGGTTTTACGAATTGCCATAGGGCTAAATGTAGCACTTTCAAGTAGTAGTGAATTTGTTTTGTCACTAATACCAGATTTTAATCCACCCTTAACACCAGCAATTGCAACTGGTGTGTAGTTTTCATCACAAATAAGTGTAGCATTAACGTCTACAATATGTTCTTCACCTTCCAAAGTCAACATTGGAGTTTTTTCCTTAGTTGTAATCACTCGAATACCTTTAACAACATTATGGTCAAAAGCGTGCATTGGTTGACCAAGTTCCAACATCAAATAGTTGGTCATATCAGCAAGCAAGTTAATATCACGCATACCACAATAGTTAAGTCTTATTTTCATAACTTGTGGTGATTTTTTAACGGTAACATTATCAACACTTAATGCACTATAACGATAACAATCAGGCGTTTCAACCTTAACATCTAATTTAGGTAGATTGCTGTATTGTCTTAAATCTATTCTTGGGATATCTAATTTCAATTCACGTTTAAAAATAGTTGCAAATTCACGTGCGATACCATAATGTCCCCATAGGTCAGGGCGGTTTGTAAGCGACTTGTTGTCCACTTCAATAATTACGTCATCAATAGGGAAAACTTCCTTAATATCAGTACCATTTACCAAGTTGCTATCAAGTTCAATAATACCAGAATGGTCAGAGCCAACACCAATTTCATCTTCGCCACAGCACATACCAAAACTTTCAATTCCGGCCAACTTTGCCTTTCCAATTTTGATATCTTGTACTTGAGCTCCAACACGAGCAAACGCAGTTTTTAATCCAACACGTACATTAGGTGCACCACACACTACTTGTGTAAGTTCGCCAAGCCCATCATCAACTTGTAAAATGTGTAATTTTTTACTATCTGGATGGTTTTCAACACTCTTAATTTCCGCCACCACAATATTTGAAATGTTTTGACCTTTGTATTCTACACCTTCCACTTCGGCAGTGGCAAGACCAAAACGCTTTACAATTTCATCAACCTCAATTCCATCAAGATTAACAAATTCCTTTATCCAATTTAATGAAATATACATAATTTCTCCTTTAATCCACTTCTTTATGTTGTTCGGGATACCAAGCTGGAGAACATGGAATTCCCAACTTCATTTTCCCTTCCCAATAATATTTTTCATTTTTATCAATTAAAACAACATCATCTTTCTTTAATTGATATTTTTTACCTTCAACAACTAAAATTCCGTTTCCCTCTAAAATGTGAGCCATTTCTTTGCAGTCCAAATTGATGGCATATTTATCGACGGGAAATCTTCCATTTATTTCAACTATGCAATAATTTATATCTTTATCTTCAATATTGTAGTCGTATGTTTTGTTTGTTTTTCCTTCAAACAGTTCTGTGTCTTTAAAACTTTTATAAATCATAACCGCCTATCTCTCTACCTTAAATTGTTTGAAGATTTTAAGATTTCCGCTATTTAAGTCACGAATATCGTTAAAGCCCATTTTCATCATAACCATACGGTCAAGACCAAGACCAAATGCACAACCACTAAACTTATCGCTATCAATACCTGCTTCCTTTAACACATTAGGGTGTATCATTCCGCATGGGCAAAGTTCTATCCAACCACCTTGCTTGCAAACATTACAACCCTTACCATCACAATATGGGCATCTTACGTCCATTTCAAAACTTGGTTCAGTAAATGGGAAGAAGCCAGGGCGAAGACGCACATCAACTTCCTTTTTAAATATACGTGAAAGCATTTCCTTCATAAAGTAAATAAGGTTGGCAACTGACACGTTTTCATCTACGATTATACCTTCAAGTTGGAAGAACGTGTTTTCATGACCAGCGTCTAGTTCTTCATTTCTAAAACAACGTCCTGGGAAGATTGCACGTATTGGCATATTGTTTTTGTACTTCTTTAAAATACGGTTTTGTGCTGCTGATGTATGAGTTTTTAACACTTGACCATTATTTAACCAGAATGTGTCTTGCATATCTCTTGCAGGGTGATTTGCTGGCACATTAACTGCGTCAAAGTTGTTGTACTCAGTTTCAATTTCATAACCTTCCTCTACAACAAAGCCCATTGATACGAAAACATCCTCAATTTCCTTTTGAACAATTGTACGTGGGTGAAGTGAGCCAACGCCCGTTTCAACTGGAAGAGTAATGTCAATGCGTTCTGCATTATTAATTTCTTCCAGTATAGCACGTTGTTTAAATTCTTCTTGCATAGACGCAACCGCATTTTCAATTTTGCCTTTTAATTCATTAATTAGCATACCCATTTCACGCTTTTGCTCGTTAGGTATAGTTTTCATCATAGGCATAATAGCAGTAATCTTACCACTTTTACCTAGATATTTAACTCTTAATTCTTCTAATTGTGCTTGACTTACAACCGCCTTAATCTCGATATCAAATTCAAGACTTACTTTTTCAATTTCTTGTTTCATATTTTACTCCTTTTAAAAACAAAAAAATCCTATTAGACTAATCTAATAGGACGAAATCACTCGTGGTACCACCTAAATTTATTTTAATATATCAATAATATGAAAAGTTATTTTAACTTAACCTTAATATTTTCATAAGGCGAAGCCGACTTCACACTTTCATATTTTAATATTTATTAAAACCTCATTACATTTTTACGGTTTTGTCCGGCAACTCTTAATCACTACAAGTAGCGTTTACCAAGTGCAACTCCAATGTTGAAATTCATTTATTGTTTGAACATAAGTGGCTTTCAATCGGCGACCACTCTCCCTTTATGAAAACAACAAACTACTAATACATCTTCATAGTATTTATTCAATTTCTGCTTCCGCATTAATAATATATTAACACCAACAAATCATTTTGTCAACAAGTTTTAAAAAATAGTGGACATTTTCCACTATCTTTTTACGTAAACGAATTTATTATTTTTTAATATGAACTATGAATTGTAATTTTATAATCAAAGATTACATCTTTTAAAAAGTCCTTTTCATTTTCAAGTGAGGATAGGAATTTAGTAAACTTTTCGTTTTTAAACTTATAAAACTTATCATAAAGTTCAATTATATCAATATTTTGTTCTTTTAAATTTTTTACCACTCTATCAAGATTTTCTTTAACTTTGGACTGCAAAGCGTTTACAACACTATCATCTACAAACCAGTTCTCAGTATGTAGTAGATTTTCAGTTTTTTCAGCCTCTATAATCTCATCAATCATAATATATAGTTCGATATCGTACTTAATTTTAGGTTTACCATTTTCAAAACTTAATTTGTACTCCATTTCCTTATTGGTTAAGTCGATTACAACACGTGCATCATTAAATAAATTACTATTAACGTTTTCAAGAATAAAAGTGCCTAACACATTCTCTGGTTGCAAAAGATTGACATACTTAACATCTTCAGGTTTGAGTTCAGTAAACTTTTTGCCATCACGGAAAATAGATGTTGTTCCATCGTTAGTAAAATACAACTCCTTGCTACCGCCACCACTACTAGAACCACCACTGCCAGATGTGTCACTTTGTGAAGAACTTGCCTCTTCCACCTTAATTGGTATAGCGTTGTCACTTTCCATATCACTTATCTTAATTTTAGGCATTGTTGAAACACCTAGGTCACCATAGTATCCTTTAAAAAAACTTTCAATATTAGTTTCGGTTGCGGTTATATACTCACGATTAAAATTAATAATTTCACTAACTTTTAAACTTAAACTATCGTTAATTTGTACAACACAGTTAGCGAAATCCTCAGTTTTTCCTGAAAAATTCAACAAAACAGCATTTCTTCCAACCCGTTTGGTTCGTGTTAGATAATCCAATGCTTTTAACGCATTGGTTTCACACAACTTATCGCCAACAGCCATAATATCGCATTGACCAAACCCTATTTGCTTACCAACTTGCAAAGAAATATTATTAATTGCATTAGTTATATCATAGCCCTTGGCTGTATACGCTTTACGTTTACTTGTGGACGCTGGTATAGGTGTCAAAATAACTGCACTAACTTCAATCATATTATCTTCAGTTTGTTCTACCGCCAAAGCCGTGGCAATGGCTTGAGTTTGACTTTGTGCTGGCTGATTAGTATATTGAAAAGATATTACCAGCACTAAAATACTAACCCAAATCACCATTTTACGAGGAGAAAATAACTTTTTAAACTTTTGCATATTTCCCCCTTGACTTTTTAGTTTTTGTTTGTTTATTTTGTTTTTGTTCAACATTTTCATTATCTATAACATTTACTTTAGATTTATAACCTCTTGGACGTTTTTTATTTTTGATAAAACTTAATCCAAATATCAGTAGTGGTATTAAATATTGACCAATTATCACTATACAAACAATTGATTTATGCAAGAATAATTTTTCTAATGCAACGGTATGTTCACCCCAAAAAATCCAAATAATTATCATAACAAACAATACCAAGGTTGCAACAGCGTCATTTTTAATATTAAATATAATTTGCAAGCCCCTACAAAATAAATATCCATATATTGCCACGTGTAATATTTGAGCAATAGCCCAAACGGTTACAATCAACCAAGACAATTCGTCCAATGCCATATTAGCATTAGATATTTGACTTATATCAGATATTGCAAAGTTGTGAGTTGACGACATTACGCCATAAGCACCATAAAAACTCCACATTACTAATTGAACCAATAGTATGGCAATTGCCGAATAAAAGAAAACACGTGATTTTTTTTCATCTTTAAAATCAATACAACCACAAAACAGCAATAATTCGCCACCCAAGCCAAACCATGTTAAGTAATCATATATTGCTTTAAATATAGGTATTATACCTTTACTTAATATTGGTAAAAAGAACGTTAAATCAACCGACGCAAACCCTTTGATGATAATTATTACAACGCCCACTACAATTATCCATACAAAAAATTCACACACACGACCAATATTTCTTGAACCCTTATATATCATATAACAAGTGATTAATGCAATAGGTATGGCAAACTGAAACCACTCAAACTTTGTATACAAATTTTTGACTAAAAACCACTCTAATCCCTTGGTTTTAATACCTAAATGTATTAAAGGAATTAATGTAATTCCTATAACTAAAATTTTAGCCACAACACTTCCAGTACGCTCTTTTATAAAATCATATATATTTTTGTCTTTTGCTTGCTTGATTATTTTTATACTTGCCCAAACCAGTATTGCGTCCACCAACATCATAATCAAAACTGCCAAATATCCGTCATTTTTGCAAGTTTGATACATAAGACTAGGTAGCGACAATACCTTAAACGCTACCAACATATAAAATATTACTATTGATGCTTGTCTATGTGACATTTTCATTTTTGTCTAGTCCTATTCCTTTTATTATTTGCAATACTTTTAGGTCTTGTTTTCATCTTATCTAATGATGCCTTAATCAAAAAATCTTTCATATCGCCCTTTACATAAGGTGCAGTTGGTGCAAGGTACGCTGACTCGTAACTATCAAAACTACTTAAGTATGATACAACCCAAACACTAAATGCCAAAATTCCAAACAACCCTAAGGTTGCACCTACAAACACATATAGTATTCTTAACAGCGAAAATTGTGACGCTTGATTTGGTACGACGTAAAAGGTAAGTCCGCTAAGTGCCACAATCATAACGGCTGGCGGACTAACAAGTCCCGCATTTACTGCCGTTTCGCCCAAAATCAATGCACCCACAATACTTAACGCCATACCCATATATTGTGGCATATGTAAATTGGCTTCGTATAAAATTTCAAACAGCAATACTATAAACAATACTTCGGTAAACGGTGTAAATGGTATGCCTTGAGTAGTGTCCATAATGGTAATTAAAAATTCAGTAGGTAAAATCTTATAATGATATAACTGAATTGCAACATATGTTCCCGGCAATAATACTGCCAGTACTACACCAATAAGTCGCAATACACGTAAAAATACAACTTTGATAGGTTGCGAATAATAATCGTCGCTTTCTTGCAAATCTTCAATTAATATAAATGGTAATGTCAATACTATCGGCGACCCGTCCACAATAATTCCTACACGACCTTCCAACATTTTACCTACCAAAATGTCTGGTTTTTCGGTATCGCCAACTTGCTTAAACATTGAATTTGGCTTACTTTGAAGATATGCTGAAATATAATAACTATCCACCACCCCATCAATATCTATTTTAGATATTCGCCTTTCAATTTCTTTTACCACATTTTTATCGGCAATATCTTGTAAATACACTACTGCTACTTGTGTTGTTGTATATTTGCCAACCGAAAAAGTATCTATTACAAGATTAGGTGTTGGAAGTTTTTTTCTTACCAATGATAAATTATATTTAATGCTTTCATTAAACCCTTCACGCGGACCTTTAATAACCGCTGATGAAGGCGGTTCTTGAATAGGACGCACCACAATCTTTTCTACGTCACAAGTAAGCATATTCCCAGACTTATCAATAATAATCCCTGCACGTCCTTTTAAAAGTTCGGATACAAATTGATTGATGTCGGTCTGAGCCTTAACTTCGTTGTTAGCCAAAACTTGTTCTTGAATAAATGTACAAACATCGCCTTTAACAGGTTCATCAAACTCAATCAACGGCTTAATCACACTTTCGTTAAGCAAATTATTGTCAGTGATTGGTGCAACATATACAATAAATAATTGCGTGTCAAAAAACTGCACTTCTCTCACCTTAAAATCGGTACTGAAGTGCAGCATTTGCTTTACTTGATTTAATATACCACTAGCACTTTTCATCAGTGTTAGTATTAGCATTAACTATTAAATTATACAAATAATATTTATTTAATATTACTTTCCGTAATTAGCCCCTTCAAAAACTAAAGCAATATATCTATTATCCACCACTTTAACTTCCAAATTACAAGCCGCATAACTATAATTTAATAATTGTTGAGCATCATTATAAAATTTGGTTTCAATGTTATTAATAATTTGCTCGTCAGATATTGAAACAGTTGGAACATATTCAATATCAATAACCACTCTATAACGCTCATTAGTCTTTACCATACCATAAGCAATAGCACTTATAATTCCTGCATTATTTGTGGCCTTAAATGAAAGATTTTCAACTTCGTAATTTTCTACTTTAAATGAATATTTTTGATACTCATAATAGTTAAATGCTGTTTCTGCCTTATAATCTATTTCGCTTCCGCCCAAACGCTTATGCAAGGTTTTGGCTTGCACATCGATTTTGTCATCTGTGATTAAGAAATATTTATGTAATGCTATTTGATAAGTGTTGGTGACACCTTCTTTTTTAATGCTAATAGAATTATCAATTGCCTTAGCCAAATCAACAGCATACCATTTTTTAGTTTTATCTTCATCTTCAGTATCAATATCGATATATACTTTATTCCAAGCATAGTTAACTGCAGTCCCATTTACTTGCTTGTTGCCATTAACCTTAATAGCATCTATACCTTCAATAGCACATAACGCCACAAAAGTTTTAGCCAAGCCTTCGCTATCTGCACTGATATCAACAACTTCATCAACGCGTGAATACAATCCGTTATCAGATGCATAGTTATACAATATTCCCTCAAGGTATAGTTCTTTCAAGTTGCCTTGACTATTAACATCACTTAAAGCAACATTTTTGTTTAAAATTACACGTTTGGTTAAAAAGTCGTAAATATTTAATACTTTTTCATATTCTGTCATATTATCCGAACAAACTTGACGTAAAATAAATTTTGCATTTTCGTATACTGCCTTTGCCATATCGCTAACACCTACAAAGTTAGGTTTTTTGTTATATTGCAATGCCATAAACAATTGTTCGGTTGTAGTAACATCAACAGCGTCTTGCCTATCAATTGCAAACACATAAGTTGGACTTCGTTGGTCAAAACTATCAACTAAATCTAATTTTTCATTATACAATTGACTGTTAGTTGGAATAGTATCTGTTTTATCATTACTTAATACATCTTGATACTTAAATATATATATGTTTGTATATGGATTTAAACAGAATGATTGTGTCGCATTACCTTGTTTGTATCCATAAGTAATATTTGAAATCTCAGGATATTGACTTAATAAAGCCCTTGCAATTATATTCATTTTTGATGTATTTGTTGTAAATGCTCGAACCTCGTCGGCAACCCTACCAGACTCATCAACCTCCAAAGCCAAATTATCTAAACTCTTGCTAAAATATACTTTTAGATTGTATATATATAGTTCTTGTTGCCACACTTCGTTGTTATACAAATAATGATACCATAACAAATTCTTTAAATCTTCAGCCGTTTCAACTTTGTAACTATATTCGTTTCCGTTCATAAATACAGTATTGCGTTTAAAATCTAATACATTTTCCATCACATACACGTAAGGAACAGACATTGTTTGACTGTTTTCATATTCTTTACCATCGCCGATTGTTTTAATTTTGATTACATAAGAACCTTCTTTATTTAAACACAAATAATCGCCCGAACCAATATTTACGCTAGGATTGTCAGATTGAGTTACAAATATTGATTTCTTTAAAACTTCTCCGTGATTACTATTATAATAAACATACACTTGATAACCGCTACTGTTTTCAACCTTGTCCCAAGTTAAATCAACTTCACCCAAAGCATTTTCGCCTGTACACTTAGTTATATTTACATTTTCTACCATATTTAAAGTTTCGCCTTTAACAATCGTATCTGGATTTCCACCTTCTGGCGAATCTGTATAACCACTTCCTTCGTAAGCAATGGCTTTAACATAAACCTTGTATGTCCCCTTATCACCTAAATAAGAAGTTATATCCACAATATTATGCTCAACTTCAAAAGATTTTTTAAAGTTCGAATCATTTTCCTTGCGGATTTCCACAAGATATTTAGCCGCTAATGTTTGTTGTTCTTTAAATGTTAAAATGTATTTACTTTCATCTTTAAATTCGGTAACTTTAATATCTTCAACCACACCTAATTGCTTTGGCAATACATAAGAATAGGTAACAATGTTTGAATCTTTTATATATGGGCTATCAATCGCTTTTGCCTTTACCATAAATCTACACTCTACACCATTTGCAAAATATGTAGTAATATCTATATCGATATCTTCATAAGGTTTTACAACGCCTATTGTTTTGTCATTAATCCAAACTTCACAACCCTCGGCTTTTGCCTTGTCGGCTTCATTAACAACTATTCGCAAATAATATTTTCCGTCACTACTAATTATTGACAATTCAGGCTCTGACAATGTATGAATACTTTGAATTTGTTGTTCGTCAGATTCTTCACTATCCAACATTAATGTATTAGATAATTTGACCGCTTTTACTTTTAAACTATATCCAGTAGGCTCTGAAATATATGAAGTAATATTGATTGAATTAGTAGTAAACAATCTATATCTCATACTATAATCCCTATCACTTTCCCTTTTTAAATAAAGGATATAGCCATCAGCATTAGCCACTTCGTCAAAAGTCAAATAAGTTCCGTTACCCCTATTAATAATTTGCACATTCTTAGGTTTTTCTAAGTTTTTATTATATTGTATACTATCTTTGTATTCCGCTTGCTTAACATTATCACCTATAGCCACAACTTTAATATTATATTCCCCAGTATTGCAAATTTCATTTAAATCTAAAGATAATTCTTTTGTAATTTCGGCATAAGCATATAACAAATTGCTAACTTCAACATAATAAGCATTTGCAGAAGAAACTGCTGACCAACTTAAAATATTGTTTTCAAGATTAACAGTTGGTGCTGACAATGAATTTGAAGGTGCAGTTAAATATATCACGTCACTAAATACTGACGAATAGCAATTGTTGTTATTGCTTAACGCTTGCACTCTAATACCTGCATTACCTATTTGAGTTAGCGGAATTTCAAGTTGAGAAATATCCTTTGTAAGAGTTTTAAATTTTTTATCATTTAAATAAATTGCAAAACCACTCAAATATTTAGAATTATTAAAATTGATTTGTATAAAACAACTATCTCCATTAACCCTGGTAGTAACACTAGGTTTACTTAAAACATTTACAAATTGACAAGAAATTGTATTTGAAAAATCTGAACTTGTTAAATATTGATTAGTACTATTAGCCTTAATCTTAACATTTATCAAAGTAGAGTTATCAATTACAAGACCTTTTGACTGAGCAAATGATTTTAATTTGATAGTATACACATTTTCTAAATCATATTCAGCCAAGTCTGATGAACATAAATATTTTGACATTTCGTTAGTGCCAAAATTATAATTATTTCCGTCAATATTTATTGTAAAATCCTTAACATTTTCACCCGATACAAAACTTAACAACAACTCATTCCCGTCATAGTATGAAGTTAAATTATATGGCGTTTCAAGTTTTAACGTATGCACATAAGATACTTGGTTTGAATAAATACTGGATTCATATTCTTCGTTTTCACTAATTGCTCGAACTTTAAATAAATATTCGCCTTTGTTAACAAGGATATTAGAAAAGTTAAAACTATTAGTTGGAAATCTATGTCTTGTTTCAATGGTAGGATTTAAACTTGTAACCAAAACATCATAAAATTGAGCATTAGGCACCTTGTTCCAATTAATAGTTGTTCCGTCCATTGTTATTACCGGAGCGTCTAAAACTTTAGTATAATTATACACATAATCTTCAGTAAACGCACTGTCAAAATGTGTATCACTAACTGCTTTTACTTTTACAGTGTATTTTTGTGGCAACTTTATTATTTTTGACGCATCAAACCTAATTGTACCAGTTCCCGTAGCCTTAACTGTAACGCAAACATCATTAATGTAAATATCATAATAACTAGCATTATCCACTTCGTCAAAAATAATCAAACTTTGTTCCCCGTTTGATTGAACAATTACTTGTTGCGGTGCTGATAACGATTCCATAGCCGGCTCTTTTTCTTTACAACCACCAATCGTCAACACACTTAATACCGCCAACACATACAAAAACTTGTTTTTCATAATACCCCTTGTAATATTATTGTGCATAATATTATTATCTATGATATTATTATATAATATATTGTGGTAGAAAAGCAAACAAAATTAATTAATTTTACATTTTAACTTATAAATTTACAAAACTTTTATTCATAATCTACGGCTTGTACAATATAAATAATGTAAGGAGTTGATTATGTATTTAACTGAATTATTACAAAAACCTTTACTTTGCTTATACGAAGGAGAATTATTAGGAAACATTAAAAATGTTTATTTTGACAAATCTAAAAAGAAAGTCACCAAATTTGAAATTGTTAACGACGAAGATATCTGCTATTCGTTGTTTCCTAAATACATTTATTCAATTGGCAAACACGCAATTACAATAAAAAATAAGCAAAACCTTGAGTTATTAATTAACGATATTTCTAGCAATTTAATTTTGCCAATTAATGCTAAAGTATATTCTATTCAGGGCGAATATTTGGGAATTGTAAAAGACTATTCTTTATCCGACAAATTTATTTTGGAAAATTTAATTCTTGACAATCAGCAATTAATTAATATTACAGACATAGCCTCTTGCGGAAATAATTCGATTGTAGTTTATGATGCAGATAATCATATAAATATAAATTCTTTTAGGTATCGTATTAAAAATAAAAGCAATGAAGATTCTAAAGTAAAAGTGTTGCCAAAATTATTTTCAAGTTTTAACAAAATAATGCCAAACCCCGAAAGTAAACAGCAAAATTTTATTGTAGGGCGAATATGCACTAAAGATATTTTTGATAAC
>JAZSRW010000102.1:0-5182 GCA_045538675.1 Candidatus Onthoplasma sp.
TTCTTATGACAACTCAACAAAAGAGATAACCATAGGTGGTAATGTTTATCCTTATGCACAAAATTTATTTGGATATAAATTTAAAGGTTTTGAAGTCAACGATGTAATTAGCAACGGTGCTACATATACATTAAGTGAAACAAATCCTGAAAATATTGAAATTAAGTTAATATTTGAATATATTACATACGATTTGGAAATTAGATTGGTAGATGATTATTTTGCCGATGGCGTGACTTATAGTTTTGCTTATGATACTGCCGATTTGATTAAAGGTAGCCAAGTTTCATTAAATGCATCAACTACACAATACACTATAAATGGTTGGAGTTACACCGACAATCCAAAACAAAATGGATATATTGATGGAAATGTTGTAACCTTTGAACCAACAAGCGACGATAATTCTACCGCTTACATTATTTATTTAGATGTAGATTATAACTATACTAGTGTTGTATATAATTTGCGTAACAATAGCATTATGGAAAATGCTGTATATGACATTGTTGTATTAGATGTAAACGAAAATAGAATAACATTTAGTAACAGTGCTGACGGGTTTGATAGTATTGTGGAAGAGAATATTAGTATTGTTGAAACTGATGGCAAAAAGACCATAATGACAAATAGTTTAGGCGAAGTTGTCATTGATGGAAACGATTTAAAATATACACATAACTATAATAATATCGTTTTAAATCTTAGCGAAAATCAAGGAAATATATATATTTATGCTTGCGAAAAGTACACTTATTTTGGCGACTTGCAAGTTGGATTGATAGAATATATAACTCTTAAAGAAGACGGCGATAGTGTGGAAGTTGAATTAAAGGGTAGTGTATTTGGTCAAACTACTCAAAAAGACACATTAATTCAAAAGTTTGTTACAACAAAAACCGAACAAGAAACAGGTGTTTATTCTATTAGTATTGGTTCAGCAGAATATCATTACAATATGAGATTTGTAAAAAATGATTCTGATAACTATGTTGTTTTAAGAGATGTTAAGTACATTTATAATCCATCTACTACAAGATTTGAATTGATAAATGCTACAAAAAATCAACCAGCAGACGTGTTGGTAGAGGTTGTTAAAAATTCATCATATAGTTTACAAATAAACAATCTGTTGCCAAATGCTGTACTAGTGTATATGACTAATAGTATAAATGATAGCAATTATAGTTTTGTTAACTTTACTAATAGTTCGGGTAGCGGTTTAAGAAGTTTTGTATATGATGATTATAATACATGTATTTTAAATATATCAGTAAAAGAACTTAATGCTGAATATCGTAAATTATCCAACGATATTTATATGCTTATTACTTGTGGTGATAATGGATTGAGTGATGAAAAAGCATATGGTTTTTATGATGACGATGAAGACAAAGATAGTTATTCATATATTACTATAACAATTGAAGGCGAAAATGGAACTTCTATAATTACAGGCAATAAAGTTTCTGCCAATGAAGGCGATATGGTAAAAATATCTATTGATGAAAACCATATTACTAAAGGTTACGAATTTAGAAGATTTATTTTCTCGTCAACAGTAGATACCGATAGTGACGCATTTTCGTTTACATTTAGAATGGATAATGATTATGCTAATCAAATATTTGAAATTAACTTTAATGTAATTGAATATACTTTAAATATTTACTATCTTGACGAAAGTCAAAATGTAGTAGAACAAGCAAATGCTAACGGTAAATTCCAATTAGAAGGAAGCGAGAATATAGCATCTTCTGTAAGTGTAAACATTGTTGGTGAATATACATTTATTGCAACTTCTTTAATTGGATATTACGTGAGTGATGCCCGCATTGGCACAGCATATACATTAGGTGGATTAATTTCGGATAATTTAAGTACCGATATTACAACCTATTGGACATTAAATAGTTCAAACTTTGAGGAAGCAATTATTAACAACACTGAAACTGGAAGAGAAGTTAATTTGTATATTAACTTTGCAGTACATACATATAGTGTAAAAGTATATTTTAATATTAATGAAAATGCTAGTTCTAATGTGTATCCTACTTTGCATATTAACAATGTTATTCAAAGTTTAAATCGCAATGTAGAAAATGGTGCTGAAAAATATTATGTAATTGCAGAAGGCTATGCACACTCAAGCAATGTTGAATTAAGATTAAATAATTTTGTGTTAGGTACATCTATTAAAAACTGGGCTGATGCAAATATGAATGCTCTTACATCTTCAACAACTTATACTTTAAACAATATTACAAGTGACACAATTTTAAATGTAGTATTGCAATATATACCTTATAATATAAGTTTTGTGATGCTTGATGAGCAAGGTTCTGATTGTGATTATGGTGTGGTAAATGCTAATTTAACAACAAGTTTATATAAGACAGTAAACTACACAGTGATAGCAAATTCAGGTTATGTATTAAAAGATAAATATTACTACAATAATTTAAATTTGATTGGTAGTGGTGATATCTCTTCAGGGTTTACATTTAACCCAGCAGCATTTAAAATTGAAAATGGTAATGTTGTAAAAATTTATTTAGTATTTGGATTAAAATCTATTGATTTAAAAGTGGAAAATTTAATAGATGGTAAACCTTACTACTTTAAAGGTCAAGATGCTAACAGTTTGGTAAGTTATGAAATTATAAGAACTCGTGATGAAATTGAAACACCGTTAGATTTAAGCGAAAGTTATCAATTCCAAACTGGTGATAAGTTAACTATGAATATTACTCCAGCATCAGTTGGATTAATGTTAAATCGAATTAAATTAAATGATACAGAATTTAGTGATTATAACATTACAGTTAGCGAAGTTAAAGATGCCGAAGACAAAATAACATCATTTATATATGTTCTTGAAATTGATTTCGATGAAGTTATAATTGGTAGATTGGATAATTCGGGACCAGTTGTTTTAACAAACATTTTAAATGTTAGAACATACAATGTGGTATATTCCTACAATTATATTGATTATAACTTTGGTATATATTTAACAAGAATGGATTCAATAGGTTCAGAGTATATGACGCCTAAAGTTGACCAAAAAATGGAAATATCTCAATTTGGATTTGGTACTGAAATGACTTTTGGATTTGTAACTGACGGCGTAAGCACAGGCGATGGGGCAAAGTTTAAAGTTGATTATTATACAATAGCTGGAATTAAGCAAGGAACAAATACAAGTTTTAGGCTTAAAGAAATCTCTTTGTGGGAACAATTAGTTTTAAATAGATATGAGGCTCAATCTGATTTATTAGAGGTTGTTTTAGTTTTAAAACCAAAAATAACTCTACGAAACTACACAAGTTATAGTGAGAATGGTGGATATTTGTATGAAATTTCTTATCAAGGCAAATCGTTGGGGTTGGTAAATTCAGGCTCTACCGCAGATGTTGTGGTTGGTGGCGACTTTTCAACAATTATACAATATTCTTATGATAATGGTGCAAGTTTTATAGATAGTCGTCCTATTAATGTTGGCGAATATCCTGTTAGAATTATTGCTAAAATAACGGCGTCAACTAAAAAGGGTCCACAAGAAACTAAAGTTACATTTGATGAAAATGTTGTTTATAAGATTACTCAAGCAAGTTTGACGGTTTCTTTACAAAAATATAATGAAACAAATCCAATAACTAAAGAATATAATGGTGATGTTGATTTGGATGCTAAATACATTTTAGATAATATGGTATTTGGGGGACTATATGCAATAGATTTGGGGAATGTGTTAATAGACCCTAGCAGAATTCGTGCTGAATTATCAGGGTTGGCAGTAAATTCCCTTTCAGAATTGTACGATGTAATGGTTTGGAATGTGTACTTAATAGATAAATCTAATAAACCTATTAAAAATTACAAACTTGAAAGTGGAAACTCTTTAACTTTTAATAATATTGCAAAAATTAATCCAAGAGAATTAACTATTCAAGGATTTATTCCATTAAATAAAGTGTATGATGGAACTAATGTTGTTATTGCCAATATTGAAGAAATTAGATGTATTGGAAAACTTGAAACAGACTCGGCTCAAATCTATACTGAAAATTTAAAATTCTATGTTGATGATTTTACTGTTGGCGAAAATCGTGCGGTTAAGATTGATTGGTCTGAAGCATTAGATGGTGCGGATAGTTCAAACTATACTATTGTATATGACACAAAATATATCAATATTCACCCTAAGGAACTTGTAACTTATCTTGATGGTTATGGTACATTTAAGATTGTGGACGAAGATAATTTGTGCTTAATTCCTATTGGTGGTAGAATGTTTGCACGTTCGTATGAACGCGGAAATTCAGATTTTGGTACAATGTACACTATGATAGAATCTCAAATTTCAAGGTCTGAAAAATTAAAGACTTGTTATGAAATTATTGTACAAGTTGGCTCAATGAATTTATCAGTTCCAGAAGGCTTGTATATATATATTCCAAAAGTTAACAAAGTTTCAAAAGTTATTCAAAACACTCAAGAGCAAGAAATTGCTAATTTGAATACTGAAACTAAAGATAACTTTATTATTGTACGTGCTGAAGAAGGAAGGGCTAAATTTGCAGTAATCACACGTACAACCTATTTACCATTATGGGCAATTATACTAATCGTGGTTGGAGCTCTTGGAGCTTGTGGTATACTTGTTGCAATATTTGTAATGGTTAGACGTAAGGTTAAAAATAAATATAAGGCTTTCGATAGAATTTAAATAACAAATTAATACAAGCAAAAAGTCAAGGATTTTATTTCCTTGACTTTTTTAATATAATCGATTATTATTAATTTAGATGGAGAATATATATGCAAAATATTAAATCACAATTTAAATATACTATTGATTTAGGAGTGTCTGCCACCAAAGCAACAATGCGACTTAAAAAGAGTAAGAAAGATAAGGTAACACATATACTATTAATAGTATTTATGTTTATAATGAGTGCGGTACTAGTTTGGGATATAATTAGAGATGCTAGTTTTGTTATAGATTTAATTTTGCTAATTGCATTAATTGTTGCCGAAATTATTAATTTAATTTTACCAGTAATTATTATACATACACAAAAGAAATTTTTAAGCAAATTAAATTTGGAAGAAATGGATTATACTGTTACTGAAATTGCTAAAAATAAGTGTACTGAAACGTATTATAAAGATGGAA
>JAZSRW010000028.1:0-2663 GCA_045538675.1 Candidatus Onthoplasma sp.
TACGCTTTTTTACTTCCGTGCGAAATTCATCAATAATTTCTTCCGATGTAATAACGCCCATATCCGAACTAATTAGCGTTTGTTCTAATTCATCATAAAAATCATCATCTAATTCATTTTTTGTAAAAGTATATTTAATTCTTTTAAAAAAATTGCCAAAAATTCCCATCTCTAATTCCTTTAAATATTATTTGCCTTTTCTTTCCAAAACGCTATCTAAATTATCATAATTATTAGCATTTTCACTCATTTTAGCCTTTATTTTGTCTCGCCAACTAAGTTTAGGTTCGCCTAACACTAATTTTTCTTCCTCTTTAGCAGATTCAATCGCACTTTCAGCACTAGTTTCAATTGTTGTCTCAGTAGTCACATCTTCAGCAGTTTTAGTATTGTCAGCATTATCTTCAACCTTTAGTTGAGTTTCGCCCTTATTATCCTCATTTTCGTCAGGAATACTAAATTCACGATACAAACTATCACCATCACTATGAAGCACTCTAATACGGTCCAATAATTCCTTATGATTAGGTAAAGCGTCAAGATTTTCTAGTTCAAATCTCTTTAAAAAGTTTTCGGTAGTACCATATAATAGAGGTTTACCTACAGTATCCTTACGACCTACTACTTCAATTAAATTATTGCTTTGTAATAGTTGCATTGCATAGTCACTATTAGCACCACGAATTTGCTCTATTTCACTTCTTGTAATAGGTTGCTTATAAGCAATAATAGCAATGGTTTCCAAAGCAGATTTAGTTAGACTACGCTCTCTTATAGGATTTAATATTTCTGCCACCTTATCTACAAGGGCTGGATTAGAACAAAATTGAATCTTGTTCTTGTACATAATAATATTAATTCCGCTATTTTCATCATATTTTTTCTTAAGAATATCTAGGCACTTGTTTAATTCCTTGTCAGACAAGTCATAAATACGCTTAAATTCGTCCTTATCAACACCATCACCCGAAACAAATACTACCGCTTCAATAATGCGTGCAATATCTTCTATTTTCATAATATCTCCTTTTGTATATTTGCAATCTTTAAGTTGCATTATGTTTTAATAAATTTTTAATCTAGTTTGTAGTAATTTCATCAGCAAAACTTACAGCCTCGTTCATTTCTTCATCAGGAATTTCCTTAGCACGAATAATAATATTATCATCTTGTTGAATTGCTTCAGCATATTGAAACTTAAGTAATTCCAAAACCGCTAAAAATACTGTAATAATTTCAAGTTTTGAATAATTGTCGTCAAACAAACTATAAAATGAAATTTCCTTATTTTCTCTTAACACGCCTTTTAAGAAAGATAATTTTTCCGCCACAGTCCAGCGGTCACGATTAATCTTCTTTTCAGGGGCAGGATTTTCCTTTTCCTCTACACGTATCATAATACGTGCAAAAGCGTCCAGCATCTTGTCCAAATTAAATTGATTAAATACAATTCGACTATCGCCAACTGATTTATCAGGTGCTTTATAAAACCTGTCTATATTTTCAATATCGTGCAAATTTTGACTGGCTTCTTTAAATAGTTCATATTCCTTAGCCATCATCTTGATTTCAAGTTCCTCACTTATAGGGTCAAACTCTTCCTCAATTTCCTCAACAGGCAATAACTTTGCCGACTTGATCGCTAGTAATTTTGCCGCCATAACCAAAAATTCGGCAGCTACTTCCATATTATCTTTTTTAAATTGTTGAATATATGCTACAAATTGGTCTGTAATCTCAGACAAAGATATTTCCATAATATCCTTTTTCTTTTCACTAACCAAATGTAACAACAAATCTAACGGTCCTTCAAAATCCTGTAACTTATATTTAAGTTCAGTATCGCTATCCATTTCTATTTGATTATCTTGGATAGTATCAGACGCTAGATTTACAACATCTACATTATCTTTATTTTCCTGCATAATTTACCCCTAAAATATCAATTGCCACAAATTGCATAGTGGGTCGCAAATCCAACCTGCAATTGTAGACAAGAAATATGATATAATTGAAATATTAAATAGTAATTCAACCAATAAATCAACTAAAATAACATACAACAATGTTCTTCCCGCATTTTTAATATTCCATTGTACAAACTTATTATCTCCACGCATAAACGAACTTATAAAATTAAATCCGTCTAATGGATATAGTGGAAGTAAATTAAACACTGTAAGATAGGCATTAACCCACATCAAGTAAAACATTAACATCACTATCATATCACCACCATCGCCTAGTGTGTTTAGAGTTAATATATATAGAAAACTGCCTAAAACACATAACAATAGGTTAGCACCAACACCAGCAAGCGATACCTTTGCAATACCTGAACGATATTTTTTAAAATTGTTAGGATTAATTGGCATAGGTTTAGACCAACCAACACCTATAATTAAAAACATAATAAATCCTGTAGCATCAACATTAGCCAGTGGATTTAATGTAAGCCTACCGGTAATCTTTGGTGTAGGGTCACCTTGCTTGTATGCCGCAAATCCATGAGCATACTCGTGAAATGCTGTAGACACCAAAAATATAAGTGTTAATCCCAACAAAAATATCAACACCTCGCTAAATGTAAAATCATAACTAAAAATCGAATAAAACATATAATCCTACCTAAAAAAAGTTAAATTTAATATATAAAGTCGGAC
>JAZSRW010000032.1:0-3272 GCA_045538675.1 Candidatus Onthoplasma sp.
CAATAATATGGTCGCTAACTTTAGCCTTGTTCTTAACAAAAATCATAATAGCACGGCAAGCCGCAATCATAAGTAGTGGAATACATACCGCCCATGTGCCAATAATCAACTTAAAGGCAACAATCAATGGTAACAATGCAATCTCTGCTGCAAACAACCCACGATAACGCATATAATTATTCATAATTCTCTCCTTAAATAAGTCCAATAATTTAATTTACAAGGGTATTGTATACCAAAATCAAAATTTTAGCAAGCAAATTCACCCATTTGACAAAAATTTCCTTTATTTTCCTATTTTTAGCACATTAAAAGCGAAAGCGTACTCAATTTTTCATTTTTCACTCTTCATTCTTCATTATCAAAAAGTGTGCAGCACACACACTTTTCTGATATTTTCATACAATGTATTGTATAGGAGGTTAAATGAAAAAAATTACAATTTTAATGGTGGCTATAATGTCGCTGTTATCAGTCTGCCTTGGTCTTACTGCTTGTGGTAAGGACAAAAAGGATAATGTTGTTCGTGTAAGCGAAGTTACGCATAGTTTGTTCTATGCACCGCTTTATATTGCTATGAATAACGGATACTTTGCTGACGAAGGGCTTGAGATTGAACTTACCAACGCTGGCGGAAGTGATGCTGTCACCACTGCCCTAACTAGCAAGAGTGCCGATATTGGATTGCTTGGACCAGAAGGTATGATTTACGTACGTAAACAAGGAATGAAAAACGCACCAGTTATATTTGCACAACTAACCGCTTGTGATGGTTCATTCCTAGTAGGTCGCCCATATGAAAATACTGGCACTTTTAGTTACAATGACCTTATAGGCAAACATATTATTGCTGGCCGTAAAGGCGGAATGCCTGCAATGACCTTGCAATATATCTTGGAAGAGTTGTATGGTTTGACTACTGGCAGCACACTTGGTAATGGCGTAGACGTTGTGCTTGACACAACCATTGCCTACAACCTAAACGTGCCTAGTTTTGTGGCTGGAACAGGCGATTATTGTACAATGTTTGAGCCAACCGCAAGTCAATGCGAACTTGACGGCACAGGCAAGATTGTTTCCGCTCTTGGCGAAGAAATTAGCGATATCCCTTACACCGTATTCACATCAACTAGTTCGTTCTTAAACAAAAACCCTGAAAAGATTGAAAAGTTTATGCGAGCTCTACAAAAAGGTTACGACTACCTAATGATAGCAACTGATACTCAGTTAGTAAACGCATTAAAACCATCATTTACAACTACAAGTGATGAGTTAATTGTATCAGCGGTACGTAACTATATCCGTATTGGTGCTTATGCTGATGACTTTGTGTTAAGCGAAAGTTCTTGGACTATGCTACAAACTATTATGACACACGCTGGTGAACTTGAAGGCACAGTTGCATACACTGACGCTGTAAATACCGACTTTGCAAATGCTTTAAATAACTAATTCCCTTATTAAAAGGAAACACACTATGACAAAAGTAATCGAAGTACAAAATTTAAGTTTAACATATCACAGCAAGGCTGGTGAAACGCTTGCTCTCGACAATATTAGTTTTGACGTAAGTAGTGGCGAATTTATTTCCATAGTTGGTCCATCTGGTTGTGGCAAAACTACAATACTATCTATCCTTGCAGGACTGCTTGCTCCAAGTAGCGGTAGTGTTTTAGTAAATGGCGAAATCCCTAAAACTAAAAATTCACAGTGTGGATATATGTTCCAGCGTGATAATCTTCTTCCATGGCGAACTATTGAAAAAAACGTACTATTAGGTCTTGAGATTCAACACAAACTAACACCTGAAAACAAAGCACGTGCCCTTGCCTTACTTGATAAGTATGGTTTAGGCGACTTTAAACGCAAACGCCCTGATGAATTAAGCGGTGGTATGCGTCAAAGAGTTGCTCTTATTCGCACCCTTGCATTAAATCCTAGCATCTTACTACTAGATGAGCCGTTTTCAGCCCTTGACTATCAAACACGCCTTAACGTATGTGATGATGTAGCACGTATAATTAAGGAGGAAAAAAAGACTGCCATCTTAGTCACTCACGACTTGCAAGAAGCAATTAGTATGTCCGATAGAATATTTGTACTAACCAAACGCCCTGCTAATATCAAATCAATACACAAAGTAAACTTCGACAAGTCGCTTACACCATTTGAAAAAAGGCAAACTTTGGAAGCAGAAAAGTTGTTTAATACACTATGGGAGGAAATTCAAGATGAGCAAAAATAACTATTCAAAAGCCCATAAGCGTTATTTGGCTAAAACTCGCCTAAAAACATATACAATAGCATTATTTCAAGTGCTTATACTTGTAGTGCTGTTTGTTGGCTGGGAAATCGGTGCAAGGACTGGTGCAATTGATGTATTCTTCTTCTCTTCCCCTAGTCGTATATGGCGAACTTTACAAGAACTTCATAGCACTGGCGAATTATTTACTCACGCATGGGTAACGTTAAAGGAAACTTTGATTGCTTTTGGTGTCGCCACCAGCCTTGGAATATTACTTGCAATAATCTTATGGTGGAGTGAATATTTGCGTAAAATATTAGAGCCTTATATCGTCACGCTTAATAGCCTACCCAAAATTGCATTAGGTCCAATAATCATTATTTGGATGGGTGTAGGAAGCCGAGCAATTATCACAATGGCAGTACTAATAGTAGTGATAGTAACCACACTTAATGTAATGAATGCCTTTTTAAATACAGACAAAAATCTAATTGCCACTCTTAAATCATTTGGCGCAAACAAGTTTCAAGTATTTATGAAAGTAGTATTACCTGCAAGTGTGCCCGATATAATCTCAACCCTAAAGGTAAATGTGGGCCTAAGTTGGATTGGCTCGATTATGGGTGAATATCTAGCGTGCAAGGCGGGTATCGGTTATCTACTAATCTATGGCGGGCAAGTGTTTAACCTAGACCTTGTTATGACCAGTGTAATAGTATTATGCGTAATGGCAGCCCTTATGTACTTTGCCGTTGCCCTACTTGAAAAATTTATCCGCAAATCTCGCGGTCAATAATATATACAAAAAACGAGAGTTTTAAACCATAGTTTATAACTCTCGTTTTATTATATTATAAAGCTACTTTCCAACAGATGAATGATACATCGTTTCATAAGATTTATTAGGCAATTGTTGTAATTTTAATGCGGTTGCAAAATCTTTAGTTTGCTTTGCACTTAAATCATCTATCTCTACAAAAACACCAAGATTTTTGATAAAATCTATTCTAAATTCTTGCACATTGTC
>JAZSRW010000056.1:0-11245 GCA_045538675.1 Candidatus Onthoplasma sp.
TAATAAGTTTCTCAATAGGTATATTTTCATTATCGATTGATTTTTTACTATCAAAATCCATTTTTAGAATTTTTCTAAAATCAAAATCGGTAGCATTGTTAAATTTAGTTTCAAACATAAGCATGTCTTTAGGCTCGCCTAAATATGCATTAATTAAGTCTTTATTTGAAAGATTTTCGCCTAATAAGATTTGTGCAAATAAAGTCATACCTTGTCTATCGTATTCAGTTGTGTATTTGGGTTTGTCTTGTTTTTCATATTTTTTATCATAATAGTATTTAGCGATAGCATCAGTTAATGCTTCATCTAAAAAGTTTCCTGTTTTTGCAACAAATTTGTCAGCATCTAAATCTAAAACTTTAATATTTGTTCCAGATTTCATAATTTCACCATCAACTATTAGCATTGTTAATTGCCTAGACAAATTATGATTTAATTCATGAAATTTTATTCCAGCATTTGTATCGTGAATTCTATATGCAATTCCACATTTTGTTTCATAATATTTCATTTCATCTTGCACATCAACATATTGCTCTCTTACAAAAGCGTCTGCCTGATGAGGTAAATTAAATGCCCTATCCTTTCCTTCTAGGACCCTTGGTATTTTAGTTTCACTAGGCGAATCAACAATATAACATATTAAATCTTCTTTCATTCTTAACATTCTATCTTTTATATCTTGCCTATCAGTTAAACTTAAAACAAAGTTAAAATAATCTTCTAACTCTTGTTGCTCCTTGCTTATCCAATCATTAATATTAATGTTTTCTTCTTTTATACATAAATTAATAAATTTCATTATTCTCTCCAAAGCAATATTAACATAATAGTTGATTTGTGTCAAATATTAAACAAAAAAACTCAAACCTTTTGGGGTTCGAGTTGTTCCGCTGTGGTAGAGATGAGTGGACTCGAACCACCGACCCCCACCTTATCAGGGTGGTGCTCTAACCTGCTGAGCTACACCTCTATATTATTGCTTGATACATTATATATCAAGGCGTTTAAGTTGGTGGAGATATGCGGATTCGAACCGCAGACCCCCTGCTTGCAAGGCAGGTGCTCTAGCCAACTGAGCTATACCCCCATACATCAAACGCATTATTATAATAGCACATTCAAAAATTAATGTCAATGATTTTTTAAAACTTTTTTAATTTTTTTTGATTTTTTTAAAATTTATAGTAACATTTTTTATCAAACATATCAAAACCACATTATTTATAGGTATTTGATACTATTTTTGATTATTTACCTGATATATCGAAAATTCACAACCACAATACTCTTGACGATACAAATCGTGCTTTTTACTTTCGGTAATACTATTTAAATAACCATTTTCCTTTTTAAAATCAGCATATAAATAATTTACTTTGTATTCTTCTTGCAACTTTTGACCACAAGCATTAATAAATTCTGCATCTTTATGTGGACTAATAGATAATGTAGTTGTTACATAATCATAACCTTGTTTAGTTGCATATTCAAAAGATTGCTTTAATCTTAATTCAATACATTTTTGACATCTTGCTCCACCCTCTTTAACTTGTTCAAGCCCTTTAATTTCGGTCAGAAACTCATTATGGTTATAATCACATACAATAAGTGGCAAATCAGTTAGTTTAGCAAATTGTTCCGCCCTCAACAAATATTCATCTTGTGGATAAGTGTTTGGATTATAATAAAATAATGTTATTTCAAAATATTGCTTTAACTTAGGCAATACACCCGAACTACAAGGTGCACAACAAACGTGAAGCAAGAGTTTAGGCTTGCCTTTTAGATTAGATAATTGTTGCTTCATCATTAAATTATAATTTTGCTTTTGCATAATATTATTATAAACCTTAACAACATTTTAGTCAAGATTAATTATAATAAAAAATTTAAGGTTATTAGCCTTAAACTTTTTATTAATCTCTATGGTTGTCTAGCCCATCATTGTCAATTGTATTTTCTTCCACATTTATAGGGTCGTGAGTATCTATAATATCTTGTAAAACAGCCAAATTGTCTCCGGTTATATACTTTATATCATTTTTAGAATTATCATAAAATTTGGCAACTTTGCGATATTCGTCTTGAGAAATTTCATATGTAACAATGTAATCTTTATGGTTGGTATAAGATTTACTACGGGTTGTACTATTTTCTACACATCCTTCATCATAATGACCAAATAATTCAAGATAATACTTTTGACCATCAAGTATTAAATTGTATGATAGCACATTAGTAATTTGCACACCTGCATCTAAAGAAGTTTCTATATTAAAGTGTTCTCTATTAAGGCTACCTGCATTTAAAACCAGATCACTACAACCAACTAATCCCATAGTCGAAGTAGCAATGGTCCCCGCAAGCATTAATGATATTAAACGTTTTTTATTTTTCATAATAATTTCCTTTTTAATTAATTTAATGGGATTATATCATAAAAACTACTACTTGTAAATATATAAATCTAAAAATTTATTAAAAAACTAAGGTTTAATCGTCTTAGTTTTAAATTTAACGTAAAAACAATTTAATTAGCCAATATTTAAACTTGCTAACTGGCTGATGTCTAATAGGCAAATCTATCCAATTCTTTTTGTTTACAATACTTTTGTAATGTGTAAATGTATCAAAACCAGTTTTGCCGTGATATGCACCTATTCCGCTATTTTTTAATCCACCAAAGCCAAGGTTAGAACTTGCTAGATGAATAACTGTATCATTTACACAACCGCCACCAAATTGACACTCATTAAGCACCTTGTCTTGAACTTTTTTGTTGTCTGAAAAAATATATAATGCTAGTGGTGTTGGAAGTGCATTAACTTTAGTTATTACCTCATCAATATCATTAAAAGTCACAAATGGTAATACTGGACCAAAAATTTCCTCTTGCATTACTGCGTCATCAAAAGTAGCATCTACTAATGTTGGTTCAATCTTAAGTTTGTCCTTATCAACTTTGCCACCAAATAAGACCTTATCCTTATCAATCAACGACACCACCGCATCAAATCGACGCTCATTAATCATTTTAGGGTAATCGTTATTACGAACAGGGTCAGTAGTATATTGTAATACTATTTGACGCTTAATTTCGTCAACAAGTTTATCCTTAATACTTGTGTGACAATAAATATAGTCTGGTGCTACACAGGTTTGTCCACAATTTAGGAATTTACCCCACACAATACGCTTGGCACTTAAACTAATATTTGCGTCTTTATCCACTATACAAGGGCTTTTACCACCCAGTTCTAGTGTAACTGGTGTAAAATGTTCGCATGCCCTTTGCATAACAATTTTACCCACACGCGGACTGCCTGTAAAGAAAATATAATCAAAATCTTGGTCTAGCAAGTAATCACAATCTTCATGTCCGCCCAATACTACATCAACATGACCACGTTCGAAAGTTTTTTCAATCAACTTTGCCATAACCTGTGTTACATTAGGCGAACTTTGACTAGATTTAAGAATTACACTATTACCCGCACTTACTGCGTCAACTATAGGGTCAATACTTAACAAAAATGGATAATTCCACGGGCTGATAACCAGTACACAACCATAAGCACTTGGAAACTTATAACTTTTAGAGTGAAAATGCACCAGAGGTGTAATTACACGTTGAGGTTTAGCAAAGTGTTTGCAATGCTTAATCATATATCTGGTTTCGCTTAACACCATACCAATTTCGCTCATATAACTTTCCATTTCGCATTTATTAAGGTCAAGCCTTAAAGCTTCCACAATTTCAGGCATCATAAGTTTGATATTTTGATATAATCTTTTTAAACTTTCCACTCTTGCTTTGGGATTACGCATTTTACCTGTTTTAAAATATTCACGTTGGCGGTCAATAATTGATTGAATTTCTATTTTATCCATTTTTCACCTCATAATAAACTTGTTCCAATTGTTTAGATGTAAACAATACTGGCACAGGGTATAATGGATTTGCCTCACGCTCGGCAGTTTTAGCAAGTGTTGAAATATCCTTTTCTTCTATAACTTCTATTTTAGTTGGTATATTCATAGATTTATTCATACTTTCAATATGTTCTATAAATATTTTTGCACCAACTTCTTTTGAAACTGTTTTGTTAAACAATTCTGCATACACACCCATTTCCCATAGTTTTTTGTATATCTTTCGTCCAAATTTACGTAAAATATATGGTAAAATTACAGCATTTGCAAGTCCGTGCGGAACGTTATACTTACCACCTAAACTATGTGCTATTGCGTGTACGTATCCAACATAAGATTTGGTAAATGCCACACCCGCATTATATGACGCAAGTAACATTTTTTCACGAGCATCTAAATTGGTAGGATTGTTATAGCATTCATTTAAATTTTCAAAAATAGTTTTAACCGCAAACAATGCACATTTGCGTGTTTGCTTGGTTGTACTACGTCCAATATACGCCTCAATGGCGTGTGTTAATGCGTCCATACCAGTAGTAGATGTTATATGCGGTGGTAAACCAACAGTTAATTGAGCGTCAAGCAAAGCATATTTTGGTATAAGTGGAAAATCATTGATTGCATATTTATGACGAGTTTGACCATCGGTTATCACAGCAGCAAGTGTAGTTTCGCTACCTGTTCCTGCGGTTGTAGGCACTGCAATAAGCAAAGGCAACTTTTTTCCAACCTTTAGTATACCTTTCATTTTTGTAAGGCTCTTTTTAGGATTTGCCACCCTTGCACCAGTAGCCTTAGCACAGTCCATTGCTGAGCCACCACCAAACGCAATTATAGCATTACATTTATTATCATTATATATTTTTAAAGATTCAGCTACATTATCTGTGGTAGGATTTGCCACAACACCGTCATATACCGATAATTTAATGTTGTTTTCAACAATTTTATCTTCAATACCTTTAGTTAAATTTAAATTACGAATACCCTTGTCAGTAACCAACAATACACTATCAATATGATTTAATTTTAGTATTTCAACAACATCTTCATTAGTTTTTAAAATTTTAGGTTCACGATAAGGCAAAATTGGCAAGGCTAATTTAAATACCGTTTGAAATGTCCTACAATATAATTTTTTAAATAAATTCATAATCTCTCCTATTTTTCAAAAAATGCAACACCTATAGCACCTGGTCCAACATGAGTACCAATTGTACTACCAATCATATATGCTGGCACATTGTCAGTATGCCCTTCCCAAAGAAGTGAACTATCTTCAACATATTTAATTAGCACGCTATCATCAGTTCCCGACCAAACCACACCATAAGGCATATTAAAATCAATACCGCCTTTCTTTTCTACCAAAGTGTTAAGCAAATTATTTCCTTTTTTAGAGCCCATCGCTTTACCAATCATCTTAACTTCACCATTTACTATTCCTATAACAGGTTTAATTGAAAATACTTCGCCGGCAAAAGCAGTAACAGCCGAAATACGTCCACCCTTCTTTAAATACTTTAAAGTATTTAGCATTGCCATTACGTTAACTTTTGATTTAACAGCATCTAATTCGGTAGCAATTTCTTTAGCAGTTTTGCCTTGCTCAACCAATCTTAAAGCATATATCACTAACAGTCTTTCACCAATGCAAGCATTAAGACTATCAACTACAAAAACCTTATCAGCATATTGCTTTGCCGCCTCACAAGCACTACGATAAGTTCCTGATAATTTTGATGAAATTGTAATAACCACAGCCGTATCGCCATTACTTGTTACTTGCTCAAAACATTGTTCAAACCTATATGGATTAATTTGACTAGTTTTAGGAAGTTCACTACTTTCAATCAACTTATTATAAAATTCTTTTGGCGTTAAGTTTATACCATCTAAAAACTCGTCCGAACCAAATCTAACTTCCATAGGAAGCATTATAATACCTAACTCTTTAGATTCCTTTTCGCTAATATCTGAAGCGGAATCTATAATTAATTTTACTGACATATTTATTCTCCATATTTATCACATATTTTTTGTAAATTGTTAGAAATTGTAGTTAATTGCTTATAAAATTTAGTACGTTCTTCTATTGTCATATCTGCACTAGCCACATTTACTATATCGTCCACTTTTTTAGATATCTTTGAAGCAACAATCTTTCCTTTTTCAGTTAAAAATAATGGGCTTTTATATCTTTTTTCAGTTTTAGATTCACATTCGATATATCCATTAGTTTCCAAAAAGTCAATAGACCTTGAAATGGCGGCTTTGTCTTCATCACTTGCCTCGCACAACTCTTTTGCTGTCATATTGCCATTACTTTGATACAAATAATATAAGCAAGATACGTGTGGACTTTTTAAATTAAATTCTGCCATTTCCTCTGTTTTAATTTTAGTAATACATCTACGAATTTTTGTAATTAACATAGTAAAAATCTCAAATCTTTGTTCCATAACCCTCTCCAATCTAATAATTTTACAATAAAACCATTATATCACTTGACTTGTTGATTTGTCAACAAGTTTTAATAATATTACAAAATTTTTTATAAATTGTTTAATTTTTGTTTTTAATATTTTTTTAATTATGCTATACTTAATTCAGGAGGAACAAATATGATACTTTTAACTGGTGGACTTGGATACATTGGTTCACATACTGCGGTTGAACTTTTAGATAGCGGTTATAACGTGGTTATAATTGATAATTTATCTAATAGCAAACCTGAAATTAAAAACAAAATTGAAAAAATCACAAACAAACAAGTGATATTCTACGAAGGAGATGTTAGGGATGAAAAATTGTTAAGTCAAATTTTTGCTAATCACAAAATTGATTCAGTTATTCACTTTGCTGGCTACAAGGCGGTTGGCGAATCTACACAAAAACCAATTGAATATTACGACAACAATATTAATAGCACGCTTGTATTACTTCAAGTAATGCGTAAGTTTAATGTTAAAAACATTGTGTTTAGTTCATCAGCCACTGTTTATGGCAGGGCTAAATCAATGCCTATATACGAGGATTTTGAATTGTCGGCATCTAATCCTTATGGACGTACAAAATTGTTTATTGAGGAAATTTTGCGTGACTACTATAATGCTGATAACACGCTTAATATTGCACTACTTAGATACTTTAATCCAGTTGGTGCTCACCCAAGCGGACTTATTGGCGAAGACCCTAATGGCATACCAAATAATTTAATGCCATATATTACACGTGTTGCTACTGGCAAACTTGAAAAATTAAGTATATTTGGTAACGACTATCCAACCAAGGACGGCACAGGTGTACGTGACTTTATCCACGTATGCGACCTTGCTAATGGTCACGTAAAAGCAGTTGAAAAACTATCAACCAATTGCGGACTAGTTACATATAACCTTGGCACTGGCACTGGATATTCAGTACTAGATATTGTAAATTCATTTATCAATACTTGTAAGGTTGACGTGCCATATACTTTTGCACCACGTCGCCCAGGCGATATTGATACGTGCTACGCAAGCCCTGAAAAAGCCGAACGTGAACTTGGCTTTAAGGCTACACGAACCCTTGACGATATGTGTTTGTCAAGTTATAATTTTGAAAAGAATAATAAGTAAACAAAAAAATAAAAGCGATTAACTCGCTTTTATTTTTTATACAACGATATTAAATATCTTATTTGGAATATAAATTATCTTTTTATAGCCATTTTCAACGTATGATTTAACTGCTTCAAGAGCAGTTTTTTCAATTTCCTCACGAGACGCATTTACGTCAACCATAATCTTGGCACGAAGTTTACCATTTACTTGAATTGGCACTTCAAAAGTAGTTTCAACCATTTTACTTTCGTCATAAGTTGGCCAAGTTTCGTACGTAATTGTATTATTATGACCTAGTTGTTCCCACAATTCTTCAGTCATAAATGGACAAATTGGGTTAAGTAGTTTTACAAAACCTTCAGCATATTCCCTAGGGAAATCTACAACCTTACCAACTGCATTCATAAATATCATCATTTGAGATATTGCAGTGTTAAAGTTAAGTGTTTCGTAGTCGTTGGTTACTTTCTTAACTGTTTCGTGATAAATCTTTTCAAGTTCTTTATTATTAGTATCTGTTATATTCTTTTCTTGATAAGCACGATATACTCTGTCTAGGAACTTACGTGCACCATTTAACGCATTGTCGTCCCAAGGTTTACTTTCTTCCAAAGGTCCCATAAACATTTCGTACAAACGAAGTGTGTCAGCACCATAATTTTTAACCACATCATTAGGATTAACTACAAATTCAGGATAACGTTTACCCATCTTAATACCATTGGCACCTAAAATCATACCTTGGTGAACTAATTTTTTAAATGGCTCTTTACAAGGTACTAAACCTTTATCAAACAAGTAATTATTCCACATACGAGAATACATCAAGTGACCTACTGCATGCTCTGGTCCACCAACATAAAGGTCTACTGGCATCCAGTGATTAATAAGTTCTTGATTTGCAAACTCTTTATCATTATTTGGGTCAATATAACGCAAGAAATACCAACTTGAACCAGCACTTCCTGGCATTGTATTAGTTTCACGCTTTGCAGGTTTGCCATCAACCATAACATTTACCCAATTAATGTCTTTAGCAAGCGGACTGCTTCCGTCCTTGGCTGGCTTATAATCGCTTAAAATTGGTAATACTAGTGGCAGTTCGCTATCATCAAGGGCCTTGGTTGAACCATCTTCAAAATGCACAATAGGCACAGGTTCGCCCCAATAACGTTGACGTGCAAATATCCAATCACGCAACTTATAGTTTATCTTATATCTTGCCACACCCTTTGCTATCAACATTTCAGCAATAGCAGTCTTGGCATCTTCAACTGTTAACCCGGTAAACTGTTCACTATTAATCAACTTACAGCCCTTACCTAGATAATCTTGCTTTTCAAAAGCACATTTATCCACATCACGTCCATCAATTACTTGTATCATAGGAATATTATGAACAATTGCATATTCAAAATCACGTTGGTCATGACTAGGAACAGCCATAACAGCACCCGTACCATAACTTGCAAGTACAAAGTCACCAGCAAATACAGGTACTTGACGTCCATTAACTGGATTGATTGCATAAATACCCTTTAATTGAACACCCGATTTACCTTTGTTTAGTTCTGTACGGTCAAGGTCGCTTAACTTAAGCGTGTCTTCACGATACTTTGCAACCTCGTCCCAGTTTTCAATTCTTGGACGCAAATCTTCCACCAACTAGCTATCAGGAGCAACCACCATAAATGTAATACCATAAAGAGATTCAATACAAGTGGTAAAGATTGAAAAGTTTCCGCCACCAACAATATTAAAATCAACTTCAACACCTGTAGACTTTCCAATACGATTACGTTGCATTGCCTTTGTAGATTCTGGCCAATCAATTTCGTCCAAACCTTCAAGCAATCTTTCAGCATACTTTGGCATATCAATAACCCATTGTTTCATATTCTTTTTAACAACAGGATATCCACCACGCTCACTCTTACCATCAATAATTTCATCATTTGCAAGCACACAACCAAGTTCTTCACACCAGTTTACAGGCATTTCAACACATCTAGCAAGCCCGTCATTGTACATTTGCTTAAATATCCATTGAGTCCACTTGTAATAACTAGGGTCACTGGTACGAATTTCCTTACTCCAGTCATAACTTAAACCTATATTTTTAAGTTGGTCACTAAATATTCCAATATTTTTTTCAGTAAATATTGCAGGGTTGTTACCTGTATCAATTGCATATTGCTCTGCAGGCAAACCAAATGAATCATATCCCATTGGGTGTAATACATTATATCCTTGCATACGCTTCATACGGCTAACAATATCTGTAGCAGTATAACCTTCAGGGTGACCTACGTGCAAACCAGAACCTGATGGGTATGGAAACATATCCAATGCATAAAACTTAGGCTTACTAAAATCCCAAACATAAGTTTTAAAAGTATTATGGTCTTCCCAATATTTTTTCCATTTGCTTTCAACTTCAATATGATTATATTCTTTCATAAATCTCTCCTTAACTACAATTTTAAATCTTGTGGAATACTTTGGTGCTCCCTACAGGAATCGAACCTGTAACTGCCCCTTAGGAGCAATAGAAAATCATTGAATTATCTTTTCTATTACCCATTTGATTAACTTTCTTATACATTATAATCAAACGCACGCAACTTGTCAACTAACTTGTCTAACTTTTCCACCATAAACACCCCCGCCACCTAAATCTCGGTGCAAAAATGGTGCACTTTTGCCCACTTTCCCATTTTGGGTGCAATTTGCACATAATCTTATTGTGTTTACTTATATTTAACATAAAAATACCTGCAATTTTACTTACAGGTATTTTTTTATAAATTAACTTACCTTTTTAGCATTTCCGACACATTTTATGTCCTTAGTTTCAAAATTATATTCTATAGCACTAGTGTTATCCATAAAATACATTGGTTTACTAGTTATTTCAGAAATTTGTTGTAATCTACTTAAATAACTTTCTTCTTCAATTGAGTGCACATCCACATAGAATTCATTTATCAGTCCTATTCCATTTAAATGTTCTTGCTCTTGAATAAAGCTATTTTCTTTCATAATATAGTAATCGTTAAAGAAAATTTCAGCGCCAGCACTTTCTCCAATAACAACACCATTATAATTGGATAAGATATTTTTATATGGAGATAATTGTTTTAATAACATATGTGGGTTACCACCTGTAATAATTAATAGTCCACTTTCTTGAATATCTTTTTCTATTTCTTCTTGTGTCTTTTTAAAGCAATTTTCTACAATAACTTCAAATCCTAATTCAGTTAATCTATCGTAGTATTTACTCATTCCTGGAATTATCCATTTTTCTTCTAAATCTTCACTACCAAACTCATTTGGAAATGACCATGGCAACACAACCGCCTTTTTATTTTTAAAATTGCTTAAGTCTTCCTTAATTTCACCTAATATATATTTTACCTTTGAACACAAATAAACTTTCATAATAATTTATCCTCCTTTAATTTATTTATTATAATATTACTAATTTGTTCTGGTGTGTATTCTTTTGTTTTGATTGATATATTGTTAAATCTTGTAATATGCTTTAGAAATAATTTTCTGGTTTTAGGAAGAGTTTGGTGGTGCGTTCTTTTACACACAATCTCTTTTCTTTTTGAAACCCTTTCACTTGCTATATCTGGATCTGTATCTAAATAAACATATAAAGCAGGGGGATCCATATTATCTAAAATATTTTTTTG